>VBAS01000113.1:26229-26663 GCA_005882975.1 Bacteroidota bacterium
TCTCAGGGATCTTATACGGACCTCCTCCTACATTCTTCGGTTGTAATGCGCCAAACTGCCTGAACACATCTGCCCTGAATGAAATTTGAGTTGGGCTGTAATTCAAATTAAAATCTTTTATAAACGATAACCATTTCGAATTTGATTTTATTAAATTTTTGAACGGTTCGAAATATTTTGGCCGGGGTGCATAATTATAACTGATAGCGCCACGGGTTCGTTTCATTTCATCAAGATCGATCAATGGATTTTTTCTGTTGATCTTTGTAAAAGAATAATTAAAATCAAGATTCGAAATATCCCAGAAGCGGGGTTTTTTATTATTAAGTTTTAATTTCTTTACGTTGGTAAGTGTTATTGTTTTGATGGTTGTTTCATCAATGGCCTCTCTTCTTATAGAATCCTGGTCTTCTTTCGGACTCGCTTTCAATTTA
>VBAS01000113.1:26701-32321 GCA_005882975.1 Bacteroidota bacterium
GCTGTTATGACTAATACCAGTATAAATGGGTATTTGCATTCCGAAATTTCGCGGAAGTAATTTACCAGCATCAATGTTGGCCGAAATATCAAACTGGGCGTAATCTTCCTTGCTGCGTTCATTTACTTTTTGTTCAAGTGTACCAAAGCCGGTACTTCTTGCACCTATAGTTGCATTTATATTTAAAAGATCGGCGCCAACAATATCCAATCTTCCAATAGCGGCCCAACCACCTTTTTCATTAAGATGTGAAAGACGAAGTTCATTAAACCATATTTCTGCTGTTATCGGTTCAAATTTTAAATTTTCGATGCCAAGAAAAATGCCTTTTACTTCACCAAGATTTGGGTTTCCAATAATGGCAAATTTTCTATCACCAATTAACTCGCTATAATATTGAGCCGGCGAAACTCCAGCCCGGTTTCTATTTGTTTTTAATTTAACTAATTCCTGTAGATCAAGAGAAAGATTGTTTACTTCAGGCCAAATTCCCAATGAATCGGTCGTGCCCCAAGGCGTAATTTTCAAAGGCACTCTTATTTCATAATAGTTACTTACAAAATCATTTCCAATTCGTATTACAGCATTCAGATCCTTATCCTTGATGAATCCCTGGAATAATACTTCTTCCGCATGTATGAACATATCGAGCTTGCCGTACTGGCGAAGATCATAGTTTATAGTTTTAAATACACCCCTGCTTTCTTTTTGAGTAAGATTATTGAACTTAAGGCTTAATGATTGCTCATTTAATAATAAAGGAACATTATTATTGCTGAGCTGTTGTTGTCTTTCAATGCCGGGAGGTTCCTTATAAGGTATGGGTTGGCGCTGGTCATTTTCTTCAACGTTTACAGCCAACACATCTACTTTCACCGGGTCATTTGCAGGTAATTTTTTAAAGATGCCTGTAGTATCCACTTCATATGAAAAGCGGCGCCATTGATTGCGTATCAATTCAAGTTTTGCAAAACGGCAAACCACCGTATCCTCAAAACCGGTAAGGAACATACGAATGAAACGGATAGATTTAAAGTCAGGAATATTTCCAACTTTATTCTGAAACTGGGTAACAGGTATTCTGAATAAATACCAGTTCTCTTTTCTTGTTCGTCCATTTACGGGTGTAACTACTACTTCCCTTTTATCAGTGATAAACTCATTGCCTACGGTCATGAATGGTTTCAGGTCAATTCTGTATTGAAAATATTCTTCTACTTCATTCAAAGTATTATCACGATTTAATTCTTCCTGGTCAGGATACAATGTAAATGCATTAATAAATTCTGTATTGTTATCAGATATAGGTGAATTACCATGAGGACTATTTACCTCTTTATACCTTCCTAAAATTCCGGTGTGAGTCTGATCATATAAAGGATCACGATAGTTTCTAAAATTATCATCTGACGGATCTCCAATTGCCTTTTTATAAATTGGAGAATTGATCCCAAAATTTGCCTGGAGGTTTGCTAAATAAGCTGCCTGTTTAGTTCTTTCCAAAGAATCCGTCAGCCCATCATAACCAACATCCTGGTAAGGACGATCATCCGGATCGTTGCTAAATGCATTTGTAACCTGTATAGGATTAGATGGTACACGTCCCCAAACAGTATTTGTATCAACAGGTATTGCGGGATTTTTTAATGTTGGTAAACCATTTTCATAGGACCGCCTGCCATCTTTTAATACATCTTCAGATATATTTCCAAGATTAAAATATAGTTGGCCGCCGGTACTGGTTGGTTTGTTAACGAACGGATCCTGCAACCAAAATTCTATAAATTCAATATTGCCTGTTTCAAAATCTGTTTGGTCGAGATTGCGCATCAAACCACCCCATGCCTGTTTTGGGTTTAATAAATTTCCATTTGCATTTACCCTGTTGGGCCTGTATTCAAAATTGTAAGGCCCTTTCTCTTTTGGATAAAATGCAAGGTCAAATGTTGTAATAAGTGATTGTCCAAAATCAGTTGTTTTATTTGGAAAGATCTCATTTGAATAAACCTGCCTTGTTTCAGGTTTCGATAATTCATCCGCATTTCCTTTTAGAGGATTATTTGAATTATTTACTTCCTGTAATACCTGTTCAATATTGTACCACGCAAGTTTGGCGCGGTTATATCCATAAGCAAGATTGTTACTAAGCTGTGCTTCCGGGAATAAAATATTTCCATTTGCATCCACTGCTTTTTGAGGAGTTGAAGACATCGTCCAGCTGATCAGCGGAAAACGAAGATCGATGCTGCTTCGTGTACCTTCGAAATCGTCAAGATAGATCGCTCCCTCATTTCCTTTACCGATCTGTTTGGCATGACCCGGATCCAGAAATGCTGCTTCACCATAGGCCCTTATGCTTGACATTGCTTTTGTAGAATAGAAAGGAAGTTTATCAAGCCAGCGTGAAAGTCTTGGTATATCATTTTGATAATCGAAATCTACACCATACATCTTATTGCGTATAGGGTCATCGCCATAATTCTGTTTTATAAAAAATGGTCTTTCCATTGTTGCGCCAAGCGTAAGTTTTTTACTGGCAAGATAATCGAGTCGCAAAGCGAAATAACTCCTGTTCTGCAAACCATAAGTTGCATTGTTCTCATATTGTATATTAACAGGAATACCGGCATTGATTATAGCCTGGTTAATTACTTTTAAAGAACCAAGGTCATAGTTGATCTCGTAATCTATATTCTCCCGGAGTTGTTGTCCCCCTGCTGATACGGTAACAGAGCCGCGTGGAATATTAAATCCAAGTTGATATTCTGAAGTTCCTAACCCGGATTTACTTTTTCCAACAAATTTGAACCGGTTCAGATTTGCATAAGTTTGAGCGATCGCTTTAATAGTATCGTATAGAGGATAAAAAAGATATTTCTGTCGTTGCTGCAAACTGTCGGGGCCTTTATAAACATATTCAAGATCCCGCCCGAAAGGTTCGAGCACTGGAAATATGATCCGGCTTTGTGATGAAATAACTGTAAAGCCTTCTACATAGTCAAATACCCCATCCGGTTGCGGATCATTTTGATTATTTAACCGGTCGAGATTCAATAAAGAGATCAATGGCTGTCCTTTGTAAGGATCAGTTACATCAGCTGGTGGTAAATATCTTTTTTCACCCAGGCTTGGCTCTTCATACAAAACATCCAAATGAAAATCGGAGCGTTCAAGTTGACCAAATCCAACAGAGTAAACGTTCTTCATCATCAGATCCCAAATAGGAAGATTGGTACGTTGTGATGTTGCTTTCAATAATTTTAAATATAGAACCGGGGTTGTTATACCACTTGAATCCGGTGGAACATCAGTAGAAAATTCACCAACCTGGTAAACTTTTCCGTTATAAGTATATTGAAATGCTATACCTAACACTTCATCCGGCTGCAATTGCTGATTTAATGAAATGAAGCCAACCTCCGGATTAAAATAATAATCCTGGGGTAAAAGTTTGCGGGCAAATGTTTTTTCAAAATCCTGTACTGGTTGTAGACCTGCTCCTGATAATACACTGGTAACTGATGAAGAACTTCTTGCTCCGGGCGTACTTAATAAAGATGAGTAAAGTGTGTTGGCGTCATTTCTTGGAGGCACATTTCCTAATCCACCCCATGGACCGTAAGGCTGACCTTCACCAAGATCCATTAATGCAACAACATCTCTTGTATCAGTTGTTGCACCCGTCCTGTTTGTTACCCAAACTTCCACACGAAGGATCTGTACAAGAGAATTTACAACAGGAAGATCCTTCATCGCATTATTATAATTATTTCTAAAAAACTGTGACATCAGGAAGTGACGATTCTCTTCATATTCATCAGCCTTATAAGTAAAAGATTGTGTTGATGAACCTCCCTGTAATCCCAATGTTTGTCGTTGTGAACGCTGATTGGCAAATACTGTAGTAACAAACAACTTTCCGAATTGCAATTGTGTTTTTAAACCAAACAAAGATTGTGCGCCTGGGATCAAAGTTCCTTTGGATGTAAAACTTGTATTACCAGCCTGGAATTCTTTTAATACTTCATCATCTTTTCCCTGGTAATCTAACTTCAACTGATTCTCAAAGTTGAAATTGGCAAGTGTATTATAATTGATCGGCAGTTTAAGTTTATCGCCAATGCTTGCATCTACCTGGAACTGGCTGTTCATATCAAAGTCCAGGCCGCCATTTTTGCGTGACCTTTCCGGCAACGTTGGATTATTTATTGTCTGTCCCTGGTAACCCATGGTGAGGGCAACAAAACCTGTTGGTTTAATTTCAATTTTTCCATTACCAACAATTCTATTTACCCAGTCATTTACAAAATTGGGCTTAGGTTTATAAGTTCTGCGATTAAGATCAGAGAGAAGGCTTGCTCTTGTTTTGAAATATTCGTTTTCATCTTCCTTTCCTTTTAGATCCATAAACTCTTTCATTGAAAACGACATCGGTGTTCTGTAATAATGATCACCGATCTTTTCAATAATGTAGTATTGTTTTGTTACAGGATCATACTCAACATTTCTTTTTATAAAACCTGTATCCTTTAAATTAAATGGATTGCGATTAGGATAAGTATAAGGATCGCCATAACGATCAGGTTCTGTAGGTCGAATTGTATCCGCGGAAAAATATGTATAATTCACCCAAGGAAATGGCGAAGCATTTACTTGAATAGTAATGAAAGCAAAAATGACGACTGCTACCAGCGTCCGGGATATGGTGGTTAACTTAGGGTTCAAAACTTTCTCAACAGAATTAGTTAGGTAAAAATATCAATCGATAGGCTTACAGAGTTTTTAAAGCTTTCTTGATAACATCCTCAAGGGAGGTTAATGATGGGTCAGATTGTGTGACCCTTTGGACTGCCTGATCGGCGGTATTCCGGGCTATTCCCAGGGCCATCAGGGCATTTAACGCATCTGTATGCAATGTATTGTATTTCAAAGGGGAAATATTTAAATCGAACGGTTGTTTTGCTAGTTTATCTTTTAGTTCCAGCACTAATCTTTCGGCAGTTTTTTTACCGATACCTTTTATCTTTTCAAGCCCATGAATATCATTCAGTACGATTAACCTCGTAAGTTCTTCGGGCTTCATATACGACAACATTATTCGTGCCGTTGTTGCTCCAATGCCCGAAACAGAAATTAAATAGAGAAACATTTCTTTCTCGGTCTTGTCAAAAAAGCCATATAAAATATGAGCATCTTCACGGATCAAAAGAGCGGTTTGTAAAATACCTTTTTCAAGGTTTTGGATCTTCGAATATGTGTTTAAACTTATTTGTACTTCATAGCCCACTCCATTTACATCTACTTGCACCATGGCCGGGCTTTTGTAAACAAATTTTCCATCAAGATATGCGATCATAGTTGCGAAAATAGGAAAGGAATCTGTAATTAGTAATTGGGAATTAGGATCTTAAAGTTGAAAATGTATTTAATTACTTAGGCTTACCCAAATTCTTGATTCTCCCGAAGTGATTCCTTGGGAACAAATTCCTAATTCCCCCATACCCATTACCTTTGCCCGCAATGTTTAAACGATCTATTAATGGCTAAAAAACTTACTGCTGCTATAACAGCCGTTGGCGGATATGTTCCTCCGGATAAACTTACAAATGCGGACCTGGAA
>VBAS01000384.1 GCA_005882975.1 Bacteroidota bacterium
TTTTATAGCCATAATTTTTTTTATTATCCTGCTTTTTATATTTAGGGGTCGGGGAGGAGGAAGGGGAGGTGGCATGATCTCCCGCAGGGGTTATGGGGATGTTGGTGCGGCCTGGATAATTGGAAGTTTATTGGGTGGATCAGGAAGAGGTGGAGATGGAGGTGGATGGTCCGGAGGAGGAGGTGGTGGTGGTGGTGGTGGCTTCGGCGGCTTCGGTGGCGGCGGCTTTGGTGGTGGTGGTGCCAGTGGTAGTTGGTAATCGTCAAGCGAGATTATATCAACCCTTACGGCTCACGATATTTTTTTAAGTAGAAACTTTGTCTGAAATCCTTTGTCTTTTTTATCCGGAACTATACTTATGATTATTGCGTGTAAATGAATCTTCGGTTGACTGGTTATGCCTGGCCCAATGCATTTAACAACCTATTGTAGCTTTATTTGGGTTATTTTTGGGGTATAACTAATTTTCCGGAATGAACCGATTTCTTTGTTGCGTATTCTTATTTTGTATATCCTCTGTAGCCTTTTCCCAAAAGCAGTATTTTGTTTACCTGCAGTCGGAAACAAATCAGCCTTTCTTTGTAAAAATCGCCGAAAAAGTTCATAGCTCTGCCGCTTCCGGTTATCTTATCCTTTCCAATTTGAGCGATAGCAGTTATATTTTTAAGATAGGATTTCCCCAGAATAAATGGCCGGAGCAACAATTTTTGGTAAGCATAAAATCAAAGGACCGTGGCTTTTTGTTGAAAAATTTTGGCGACAAAGGATGGGGATTATTCGATTTGCAAACATTGTCGGTATTGATGCCGGATGAGTCATCAAAGGATAAAGCAACTGAGTCGGACCAGGGCGAAATATCCGTTTTTACAGAAATACTTTCCAGGCCGGCGAATGATCCTTCATTAATAGAAAAATCTGTCGCGATAGCAAAATATGAAGAGAAGCCTGTCGCCGTTCAGTCTGCGCTTGTAAAAGAAGAAGTTAAGGCCCCGGAAAAAGCTCTTGAAGTCAATGCTGCATCGAAGCAGCAATCAACGAAAAATTTGGATTCTTCCCTGGCAATTAAAAAAGAAATAATAAAAAAGGAAGACGAGGCTCAACTTGCCGTGCAGCAAAAGAAAATAGACGAGCCCATTGCAAAGAATTCGGAAGAACGAAAGAAGATAGTTGAAGCAGCCGCTGTTAGTGTACAGACTATAAAGAAAGAAGACCCTCCGGTAGCCGTAAAAAACGAGAATAATTATAAAGTAAAAGAAACTAAAATTGATTCTGCCATTTATTATAAAAGATCGGGCATTACTAAAAAGTCAGAAAGCTCTACCACGGAAGGTTTTGGTCTCACTTTTATTGATGAATTGCCGACCGGAGACAGAGATACGATACAAATTGTTATACCAAATCCGGCAAACTTTGGCAGTAAAAGCAATGATTCACCTGCCGGGCAAAGGAAGTTTTTGAATGTAACAAGTGATGCGAAAGATGTTTCCTTAATTGGAACATCGTCCGCTAATAAAAAAAATTGTTTGTCAGTCGCCTCCGAGAATGACTTTCTCAAGTTGAGAAAAAAAATGGCCGCACAGAGGACCGAGGAAGGAATGATCAGTGAGTCAAAAAAAGTTTTTAAATCAAAATGCTTTACAACAGAACAGGTAAAAAACTTAGGCAATTTATTTTTGAATGAGGCTGGTAAATTTCAGTTTTATGAAACTGCTTACCCTTTCAATAGTGACCAGGATAATTTTGCTTCCTTACAGGTGGAATTTAAAGATGCTTATTTCATTCACCGGTTTAAACAAATGGTGAATTAATAAGTTGCAACCACTGTTTTGCAAAACTTTAATGATAAACCAATATGCCCCGCTATTTTTTGGAGGTTTCTTATAAAGGCACTAATTATAGCGGTTTCCAGGCGCAAAAGAATGCCAACAGCATACAGGCAGAAGTAGAAAAGGCCTTTTTCATATTACAAAGGGAGCAAGTTGTGCTGACGGGATCTTCACGCACCGATACAGGTGTACATGCTCTTCAAAACTTTTTTCACTTTGATTTTGAAGGAGTACTGAACCCCCAGCTTGTGTATAAGATCAATGCAATACTTCCGGATGACATTGTGGTAAAAGATGTTTTCCCCGTGTCCCCGGATGCGCATTGCCGGTTTGATGCCAAAAGCCGGGAATACAAATACTTCATTTATCGTCAAAAAAATCCGTTCCTCCGGGAGACGGCCTTCTATTTCCCCTACAAACTAGACATGGAAAAATTGGGACAGGCAGCTGAACTCTTAAAGCAATATCACGACTTTACCTCTTTTTCAAAGCGAAACACCCAGGTCAAAACCTTTGTCTGCCAGATAGAAACCAGTGAGTGGTTGCTGGAGAAGGGTTGTTTGGTATATCACGTAAAAGGAAATCGCTTTTTAAGAGGGATGGTTCGGGCATTAACCGCCACCATGCTAAAAGTCGGCCGGGGCATTGTCGATACAAAAGAATTTATACGCATCATCGAAGCGAAAGACTGCACACAGGCAAGTTTTGCCGTGCCCCCGCACGGATTGTTTCTTACGTCGGTGGAATATGATTCGGAAAAATGAGTGATAACTTCTCTTTTTTTAACTTCTCAAACCCTTTATTCTAAAGCATTTGGGTGATTTTAGCCATTAATTGTTTCAAAAAAGATTTGGTGAGAAAAAATACAGCCCTATCTTCGCCGCCCGTTCGGATAAAACGGGAAAATAGATCTCTGAATTGGTGAAACGATAATGGATTGGAATTTAAGAATTGTAGTAGAAAAGTTTGGTGGTAATATCGCATCCCTTATCTTTTCTGCCCGTTATTAAAAAACGGTATAGCTCTTCACAAAACAAATTGAATATCACACCAAAAAGATCGGAAAATCTCCGATAAAAATTTTGGTAGTAATAGCTGGTCCCTTACCTTTGCACTCCGTTTAAAAAACGGGTGGCTGGTAAGGCCAAAAGATCTTTGAAAGTTGGGAAACAATAGCACTTCTTTCTGTTTTTTAACAGGAAGAAACAAAAGGTAAGTCAAGCGAATAACATTTCGAATTGACACATTAATTTTTTTA
>VBAS01000385.1 GCA_005882975.1 Bacteroidota bacterium
AGAAGTCCTAGCTATGTTGATGATATTGCATTATCTTATTCCTCAAATTCTATAAATAACAATTGTGAAATGCTAGAACTAGCAGCAAAAAAACTTTTACAATTACAAAATCAAAATAATATTCAATTTAATATGGAAAAGACTGAACTTATTCATTTTCATTCAAAAAAAATAGACAATTATCAAGATTATATAATTCAAATTGGTAATATCCAGATTGAGCCTAAAAGTCTTGTTAAATGGCTTGGTATTTGGCTAGATTCTAAGCTTAATTTTAAAGAACATGTGGAAAAGAAGATAGCAAGTGCTACTCGAATTCTTCATCAAGCTAGTAGACTGTCAAATACAGAAAGAGGTCTGTCTTTTCAAGCAATGAGACAGCTTTATATTGCTTGTATAGTGTCAGTTGCAGATTATGGAGTCCCAATTTGGTGGGATAATCAAAAGTCCCTACTAGATAAATATCAAAAGCTTCAAAATCTGGCATTAAGAAGAATTCTTGGAGCTTTTAAAACATCTCCTATAATGGCAATGGAATTAGAAGCAGCTATTCCTCCACCAAAAATTAGATTTAATAAAATTTGCATGAATTATTCACTAAGAATCATGCAATTATTTAAAAATCATCCAATTAGAACTAGGGTTTCTACTAGTTTTCCACCATATAACAATGGCAGTGAATTAGATTGGGACAAATATCTTGATTGGAATGAGAATAATAAAGATGTTGAAATAGTTGAATTAGATTTAGATTCACAAAATGAGCAAAGACATAGAAAAAAAAGAAGAAAAACTGCAAAAAAAAAGAAAAAAATTGCATCCCAGTTATTTAAAGTTACTTCTAAAATATCTGGCTTGCTACCTTCTTTAAAAATTGAAAAAATTAAACAAAAATGGAATGCTCCATGGTCTGAAAATTTAAATTCATTAATAAATATTCAAATTAGTGAA
Organism: Bacteroidota bacterium; assembly: GCA_005882975.1. Taxonomy (GTDB): domain Bacteria; phylum Bacteroidota; class Bacteroidia; order Chitinophagales; family Chitinophagaceae; genus VBAS01. The sequence goes on from VBAS01000385.1 coordinate 952, forward strand.
TTAGATAAAGAAAAAACAGCTATTTCACATCATAATAAGATTCAAAACATTCTGGCTAAAAATCAAGATAAAAGTAATATTATAGTCTATTCAGATGGCTCTAAAAGTGAACAAAATAAATTGGGAGCAGGTGTTATCTATACAACTGATTTTGTTAAAAATCAAAGCTTTTCATGGAATCTGGGAGCAGGTATGGAAGTTTTTGATGCAGAATTATTTGCTATAGAAAAGGCCTTTAAAATAGCCTGGGAAAATAGACAATTGAATACAGATAAAGTCTGGATCTTTTCAGATAGTCAAGCTGCTATAAAAAGACTAGTGAATTCAAGTCTTAAAGCAGGCCAATATTATGTTCAATCTATAAGAAAATGGGCTAAAAAATTCCAAGATAAGGCTATTCAATTGCAATTGGAATGGGTTCCAGGACATATGAATATAAGAGGAAATGAGCTAGCTGATAAAGCTGCAAAAAAAGGAACTGAACTGCAATATGTGACTCCAGAAAGCTATATTTCTATGGCTTTTATTAAAAGAAAAATCAAGGAAACAGGCTTAACAGACTGGAATGAGATATGGTTAAATTCTAAGTCAAAAGGCAAGCATTATACTCAATTTGAATGCAAACCCAAATGGAAGCAATCAGCTAGAATTGTTAAAAAACAGATATTTTCATCTTATTTTCAGTTAAAGTCTGGACATGGTTATTTTAAGTCTTATTTAAATAGAGCACCTGATTCATATCCGGATATTTGCTTTATTTGTAATACTAAAGAAAACCCGGAGCATTTATTGCTACATTGCAAGAGATACAGTTCAATAAGAAGCAGAATTAAAGCTGAAAAACAGCTAAATCAATTATCTTTAAAGATATTATTTAGCTCAAAACAAGGAGAAGATTTTCTTTTTGAATATATAAAACAAACTGGAATTGCAACAAGAAAAAATCTGTTATAAAACAGTTAATGTATTAATTTTTTTCTTTTTTTCTTTTTATTATTAGTTGTGTGCTTTTAGTTTCATTAAAAATTTGTTATACTATCTCTTAGATTTGTTATATTTTGTTATATATTTTCAGGTGGAAAAGGGAACTACAATAAGCCTCTAAAAAGAGAGAAAAAGCAATAAAAAACTAGTCAATTATTATTGGCAAGCCTGTAATTAGATATAAAATCCTAGTTATCTAGGTAGGTGGCATAGTCTTAGACTGAAAACACCTTAATGGAAGAATAATAATAATAATAATAATAATAATAATAATAATAATAATAATAATAATAATAATAATAATAATAATAATAATAATAATAATAATAATAATAATAATAATAATAATAATAATAATAATAATAATAATAATA
>VBAS01000373.1 GCA_005882975.1 Bacteroidota bacterium
AGGTCTTGGTTTTGACTGGACATACAAGGAAAAAAATAATTTTTCAGGCTCTTTGAGTTATAACAATTTTGGTAATAAAGGAAAAAGTTTTATTGACCAATCAGAAATTATTCGGAATGATGCCGCGGTGATCCTATCCGATATTAATTCAACAAACCATACAGGCAATAAGTTCGGCGAACATAGCATTGATGCAGGTTTGAATTACAAACGAAATTTTTCAAAGGAAGACCAAGAATTGGAGATCGATGTTAATTCAAGCACTGCTCATAATAGCAGGGCTTCAGCTAACGATCAATTTTTGCAGCCCCAGGATTCTTTGATCTACGGAACAAATGGTAACAACCCGGCGAAGGAGAATGAAACGGAAGTCGCAGTAAATTATGTACAACCACTTCGTAAAGATGTAAATCTTGGTGTTGGAGGGAAATTGAGTTCTTATGATATTTCCAGCATATCCGATGTACTTGTTTGGAAAGATCCGCAGAAAAACTATTTGTATGATTCATTCTTATCAAATTCGCTGGACTATCATCAGAAGGTTTATGCATTCTATTCTGAAATGAATTTTCCTGTGGGTAACCTCTTTGATGCTAAGCTTGGAGGACGATATGAACGTACGCAGGTCAGCTCATTTTATTCGACTACGCCGGAAAAAGTCAGTAACGGCTACAACACTTTTGTTCCTTCTTTTTTTATTTTAAGAAGATTAGGTGAAAAACAAACATTGAAATTCAATTACTCAAAACGAATTGAACGGCCTGATTACGGTGATCTGAATCCTTACATCAATACAAGTGATCCCAAAAATGTTTCTACAGGAAATCCGGATCTAAAGCCGGAGATCGGTAACCGCTATGAATTAACCTACAACCACGACCTGGGTAAATCCGGATCATTTATGGTGACACTATTTTACAGGGAAAATAAAAATGATATACAGCCCTTCATCGTTTACTATCCTTCGATACAGGTAGGTGATACTGTTTACACAAATGTTGCGGTTACAACCCGGGAGAATATTGGAACTGAGAAAAATATCGGCACAAATATTTTTTGTGATCTTCATATTGATTCCAAATTGAACATTCGAAGTAACCTTTTTTTCTTTTACAGGCATACGATCAACCATGTGGATACAGGGTATAATTCAAACAGCACTAATTATCGTTTTAACCTGAATGCTACTTATCAGTTTAGTAAAGATCTAGCGGCAGAGTTCTTTGGAAATTTCAATTCACAGCGTCATGAAGCGCAGGGTCGTTATCCCTCTTTCACGTCATACAGTCTGGCTGTAAGAAAATTGCTATGGAATAAAAAAGCAAGTATTGCTCTTACAGCAAACAATTTTTTTAGTAAATACGTTAACCAACAGACCGATCTCTTTGGTCCTGGATTTGTAACCAGTAATCTTCGCAAAGTTCCTTTCAGATCTATTGGGATCAACTTTACCTGGAAGTTTGGAAGATTAGAATTCAAAAAAGAAAAGGAAGCAAATAATGAGAATCTAAATCCCCCTCCTGAATAACCAAGAAAATTTGATGTATTTTTTAAAGCATTTGACTTGGCTTTAATCATAACTTTCATTTTGCGAACTATTTAGTTTTCAAAAAAAATTCAAACCAACTTATAAGACGAATGACAAATAGGTAAAAGACAAAACATCTAAAACCGCATGTAACAAAAATATTGCTGCAAGTGTTAGCATTCATTGTATAACAGACTAACTTTAACTTTACAGTCCAAATAAAATGAATATTATAATTACAATTCTACTTATACTCGCAGGCATCATTGCGTTACTGTTGATCGTTGCGCTTTTTATGCGGAAGGAACATTATGTCAGGCGTGAAATTATTATCAATGCACCCCTACAAAAAGTATTTGATTATTTAAGACTTCTAAAAAACCAGGACAACTTCAACAAACATGCAATGGCGGGTCCCGACAGGAAAAGAGAATTTAAAGGAACGGACGGAACAGTTGGATATATTTATTCGTGGAGTGGAAATAAAAATGCCGGTGTAGGCGAAAAGGAAATAATGAACATCGTTGAAGGGAAAAGAATTGAAAGTGAAATTCGTTTTGTAAAACCAATGGCTGCTATTGCCCGAATGATCATGGAAACAGAATCTTTATCCGACAATCAAACTAAAGTATCCTGGAGCAATGCAGGTACATTGAAATATCCTTTGAATATAATGGTACCAATGATGGAAAAAATGCTTCCGAAAGACATGGATAGTAGTTTGACAACTTTGAAAAACATTCTCGAAAAATAATAACACAACAAATAACTTAACAACTAAACCAAATATGAAAAAAGTTACAGGCATTGGGGGCATTTTTTTTAAATGCAAAGACCCTAACAAAATGAAAGAGTGGTATAAAACACATTTAGGAATTGACGCAGGCCAATATGGGGCATCTTTTGAGTGGTATGAAGATGCAGAAGGCAAAAAGAAAGGACTTACACAATGGAATCTCAATTCCGAAACTGCAAAACTCTATGAGCCGTCAACAAAGGATTTTATGATCAACTATAGAGTTGAGAATTTAGAAGCACTGGTAGAAGATCTAAAAAAAGAAGGCGTCACAATCGTTGACAAAATTGAAGCTTATGATTACGGAAAGTTTGTTCATATTATTGACATGGAAGGAAACAAAGTTCAACTTTGGGAACCTGTAGACTAATTGATCTTTTTTGCTAAATAGTTAGGAAAAGACAAGCAACTTCTAAATTCTATCCCGGGAAAAAATATTTTTTACCTCTTACGTTAATTAATATATCAGACATGCTCGGCCATGCCGGGCTGATGGTTTGTGTTTTTTCCCAAGTATTTAATTCTTTCAGCAATTGAGCTGCGATTACAGGTTGGCTGCTTAGCAAGTCATGCAATTCTTCCCGGTCAGTTTCCAGGTTGAAAAGATATTTACTTTTACTTTTCTCATTAATATAAAGTTTCCAGTTCCCATTCCTGATAGCTTTTGAATAACCATTTCGCCAGTATAAAACTTCGTGAGGCTC
>VBAS01000114.1 GCA_005882975.1 Bacteroidota bacterium
AGAGTTTTTTGACCGTGTAAAAAAGTGAGTGTCTAAATTTTTTTTACCACGGAGTCACCAGGTTCACGGAGGAACACGGGGAGACTTCTGTGTATCTTGTGTCACTGTGCCTCCGTGGTTCATTTAATTTTTAAACAGAGACACTACCATTCTATCTTTAATATATGAAGGCCTGTCCACATTTTATAAAAAAAACATTCACTGTTGCTTTATTAATGACAACGGCGGCCGCTTCTGCACAAAACAAAATAGGTAAGAATAATACCGAACGTTTACAACTGGCTGATGAAATTGACCGTTCGATACGCACTGAGCTGCTGAATAAATGGTATCCGCAAAGTGTAGATAGTTTATATGGTGGTTTTATCACAACGTTTACTTATAACTTTTTACCAACGGGGCCGCAGGATAAAATGATCGTGACCCAGGCAAGGCATGTTTGGTCAAATGCGCTGGCTTCACGTTTATATCCGGGCATTGATATTTATAAAATGTGGGATAAAACCAATGGTGGTTTTTATACATTGGTTGACCGCAAGGGAAATGTAAAAGACAGTGAAGGAAAAACTGCCTATGGAAATGCATTTGGAATATATGCATCGGCGGCATGGTACCAGGCTTCAGGTGATAACAATGCTTTACAATTAGCGAAAGATTGTTTTGCATGGCTGGAAAAACATGCACATGATCCACTTCTCAAAGGTTATTATCAGAATTTAATGCCGGATGGCACACCAGTTAAGCGTACTGCTGCAGATCCTTCTACATCAACAGTTGGTTATAAAGATCAGAACAGTTCCATTCATTTGCTGGAAGCTTTTACAGAATTATATTCTGTATGGCCCGATCCATTAGTTCGTCAGCGGTTAGAAGAAATGTTGTTGTTGATCCGCGATATTATTACAACTAAGAAAGGAAGTCTCACACTTTTTCTGCAACCGGACTGGACACCCGTTTCATTCCGAGATTCATCAGAAGCAGTGATCCTGCATCACCGGTATATTGATCATGTATCTTTTGGTCATAATGTAGAAACAGCTTACCTGATGCTGGAAGCATCACATGCCCTGGGATTAAAAAATGATACAACTACGATGAGGGTAGCTAAGCTCATGGTAGATCATGCATTGCAAAATGGATGGGACAAGATCAACGGCGGTTTTTATGATGAAGGATATTATTTCAAAAATAAAAAGGATATCACCATTATAAAAGATACTAAGAACTGGTGGGCACAGGCGGAAGGATTAAACACATTATTGTTGATGGCGGATCTTTTCCCCAACGATCCGATGCAATACTTTGATAAATTTAAAATGATGTGGAAGTACATACAAACTTATTTAATAGATCATGAATATGGCGACTGGTATGAAGAAGGTCTTGATATAAGCCCCGAAAAAAGAACTGCATTAAAAGGCCATACCTGGAAAGCTACTTATCATCAGTTGAGATCATTGACTAATTGTGTGCAGAGGCTTCGCGACAAAGGGCAGTAGCAAAAGCGTAAAGAGAAAAAATTAATTCTTATACAATTTGAGTGTTAAGCCCCGAATGGATTGCAGCAAGTGTTTGAATTCCCGAAGCTTTCCTATTAGTGAACTCTTTGGGATTATAATAGCGGATAAACTATTCTGATAGATCAACACCCAATCTTTCAGCTCCTGTACTTTATATATTTTGGCCCAATCAAGTACTGTATAAAATGAATCGCCGTGCATTTTTATTTCAGTTGTAGTAAATTCTATTTTTAATTCTTCTTTCAGATGACTGCTGGATCTGTAATTTTTCCGGATGGTGGTGTAAATAACCGTCGGTTGTACAATAGTGATAAGAAAAAAAGTGGTGTACTGATAAATAGTTGGCTTTGGCACAGGTAATATGTTAGTATAATAACCTGCTATCCATACCAGCATCGACACTGCTACAACTAGAAGAAGTTTCATGACGGGTTTTTTATAAGTTAAACGGTATAGCAGTAATACATATTCTTTAAATGAGACCTTTGTTTTAATCGTCATTGTTTATTTGCTTGGCCGGCAAGGTAGCAGATTTTATTTGAGAGAATGTTGTTGTCTTCTGCATTACAAACAGATAAGTTATCAAAAAAACTTTGGGGTCAGCCGGACATACTTGTTGACGTTTCACCTTTGAGTAAAGTAGTATTAACGTTCCTTTGGTAGACCTTTCTTCTTCCATGTTGCTCTTATATACATTAGTAACATTTAAAAAATACAATTATGAAAAAACTTTTTACACTATTATTAGCAGTTGGATTTCTAACAGCAATAAATGCACAAACTGGTTCAAGGGATAATCGTGATAACCGTAACAGCCAGCAAAACGGTCAATGGGGTAATGACAACCGGAATGATGTTGGTATAAATAATGGCCAGTATGACAATAACGACCATTATGATAACAACTTTGGTTCTTACAACGGCAGTATTAAAATGCAGATCGCCCAGATAAACCGGAAGTATGATTTCAGAATTCAACAAGTGAAAATGGATCGTTTTATGAGACGTTCTGAAAAAATGAGAGTGATCCGTTCTTTGGAAGCACAACGTCAGCAGGAAATAAGAATGACGTATGCAAGATCAAATAAAAGAGGACAACATGACAGCGGTTATGATTCAAACCACAGGTATTAAATAAGTATAAATAGCTTAATAAAAGCCCCCGTCCGTAATAAACGAGACGGGGATTTTTTTAATTCCTGACAATAATGAGGTAGATTCCGAAATTATCGGGCAAATTATTGCAACTTACCGGGTTTATGTTATTTACAATTGGGTTCCTTTTCAGACAATTCTTTGAGGAGCGGACATCTGCCGGTGAGGGATTATCTGGTTTGATATTTGTTTTTTCTTTACGGTGAAAAAAATAATTTTAATAATAGCTGTTTCTCTTTTTGTTATTATCAGCGGCGGTTTTCTTTATTTAAAGTATGGTATTTTAAAAACGAATGATGTTAAGCCCCCTGATCCCATTTTATCCCAAGCCAGTGATTCTTCGGAAAAAAAATCATCGATACTAGATCTGCGACCAGCTATTATCGCAAAGATCCAACAACTGGTAAAGGATGGTTCGGATGGCTTATATAATTTATCCATACAAAAAATAGATCCTGACCTGCTTTCTTCAAAACTGGATGTGATCGATGGCGCTATATCAGTTGATACTGCTGCGATGCAACGGCTTGATGCATCCAAAAAATTGCCCGATGATATTTTTCATATCAATTTTCATTCACTTCATATTGATGGCATTGGTATCAATGACCTGCTGAGCAAAAAGAACATTGACATTAAAGGTGCTTTTTTAGATGATCCCGTTATACACATTTATCACAAAGCCCGGTCTTATAATAAACAAGCAAATAAAAAAAATGATAGCCTCACCTTGTACCAGCGATTAACTGGAGAGCTGAAAAAGATCGTGATCGGCTCCATCACTATAAAACATGGGACCCTGGTGATCCATGATGGCGACCAACATAACCATCCAACAAAGTTTAATGATATTACAATAAAGATGAAAGATATCTTAATTGATTCTTCCACGCAATATGATAATAAGCGATTCCTGTTTGCAAAACATGCATTGATCGAAACAACCAATTATTCATTTGCAACCCCTGACAGTTTATATTTTATAAAGTTGGGTAAGCTAAGCCTCGTTGGCGAAAAGCATGAAGTGACAATATCAAATGCAGAATTACAACCCCGTGGCACCAGGCAGGAATTTGTAAAAAAATTAACTACCCGGGACGAAATGTATCATGTGGTCATGCCCAAAATTATTTTTTCCGGTCTTAACTGGTGGCAATTGCTCAATAAAGAAAAGATAGTTTCGGACAAAGCAGATATTTATGGCGGAACAGTTTCGGTATATTCTGATCTAACAATACCAAAAGATGATGCTGTGCCTTTAAATCATTTTCCTCATCAATTGGTAATGATGATCCCTCAACCGGTGTCAGTATCTGAGCTCAGGTTTCATGATCTCAAAGTTATTTTCACGCAATTTAATCCTGAAACCAGGTCGATGGGTAAGGTGACTTTCAACAATATTAATGGTGTTGCAAAACATATAACTAATATACCTGCTGAAATAAAAAGATCTCCATTTACTTTATTATCTGCAAAAAGTTTGTTTATGAATGAAGTGCCGCTAACTGTTTCTTTAAAATTTGATCTTTCAAAAGTAAAGACAGGACAGTTTGCCGCAGAGGTGAGAATGGATACATTGGATAATCATATCATTAATCCTATCGCTGAACCATTAGGCCGCTTTACAGTTAAGAGAGGAAAAATGCAACAGGGGATAGCTCGTGTGGACGGAGACAATAATAATCTTCATGGAACGCTTGAGCTTTATTATAATGATCTTCATATTACTCCTTTGAAAAGTGACAGCAGCAATGGCCAGCTTAAAAGAAATCACCTGAAAAGTCTTTTAGGAAATATCGTCTATATTAAAAATGAAAATCCGCAGGCAGGGGAATTAAGGAGCCCGGATTATATTATTGTTCGTGATCACCACCTCAATTTTGTATCATATATATGGGCCACGATAATGACAGGTATTTTAAAGACCATCGGTGTGCCTGTTAGTCTCGTTCAAAAAAACCAATAAGACCTCGTTATTATAAAACAGAAGTTGATAAATCAATTTACTAGTTGGCAGCAAGCTGAATTGTTTTCAATTGAGATAATGTCTTCTCTGTTCTTTGCCATTCTTTTTTTTCTCTTTTTGAAGTGATCACAGGTTTGTAGCCGTTGTAAAAAGCTAGAATGTTCTGTTGCAACGAAACCGTAACCGAATCAAATTGATTGTCCATTAGTTTTTTCAATAATTCAGCATATGTTTTATCTGCCAGCTTGTAGTCACCGGAAGCGGTAGTAAGCCCGGTATCAAAATTAATATTGGTTAAGATGACCGGGCTGCTCCGGAGCGATGTAATATGAGAAGCATAAAAGACAACAGTAGTATCAAAACTTTGGATAAATAATTTTTCAGCCACTGCACCAGGGGTTTTAAATTTTAATACACGAAGAGGGCCGATCTTCGGAGCAATGCGAATAATGAGTGATAATAGATTGCCAAAAAAGGGTGGCCGTTCGTCTTTACTGGCAAAATCCTTATAATAATTTTTACGATGCATGTTATAAATGAATTTGCGACCGGTAATACCAGGCGTCGCTTTGCTAATATCTCCTTTTTTACTGGCCCAGGCGGCCCTTGTAATATGAGGAAAAAGATCTTTTACGATCCAGCGAAATGTTCCGATCGTCCGGCCAAGATTAGGAAACAGATCATTTATATTAATACCATAAATTTTTAAAAAAGACCTTTCAAGAATGGATCGTGAAATTTTAAATCCTATAAAATCATGATAGGTGCTGGTGGCATAATTACCCCTTGCAGTTTGGAGTACATCATAAGAAAATTCCATGCGTACATGCGAAACAGGATCTTCTCCGTAGGTAACTACATCTCCAAATTCTTTTTCTACTTTGGGATAAGTGATCGGCACACCGGGGTTGATGCCGATCCGGTGACCATATTTATCTGCATAATAATGACATAAAACTCCCAATGCAAAAGCATATTCATTGAGATCCTGCGCATCATGCAATAAAGCCATCACAAATTCACCGCTTCGCACATAATGAACCAAGTTGGTGAATAACTTGCTGCCGCGTGGAAAATACCCCATATCTGGTGCTACGGCCCCCCCATAAGCATAGGCATGTGCTTCTTTTAATTCGGCTTCTGTACTACCCGGATATTTTTGTTTTAAAAGAGGAAGCAATACTTTTTCCCAATTAACATCGATCAGTGCTTCGTGGGTTAAAATAGAATAGCCAAAAGATATAGATGCAGTAAAAACAAGAAATAAAGAAAAGGCTATTCTTAAAACTACCTTCCTATACAAATGGATCATACATATCTATCTTGCAATAAGTGTTCCCCTTTTAAAAAAAGAAATCTCCTTTGCATATATATTGCTATCAAGCCCTGTTTTGTGAGCTCTTATCCACCAGAATATCCACCGATGATAGGTAATATCTCCCCGGTAATGTAACTAGAACACTGAGGCGACGCTAAAAAAACATAGGCCGGTGCTATTTCTTCAGGTTGTGCCGGACGCTTCATAGGAGTATCTTCTCCAAACTTCGCCACATCTTCTTTTTGTTTGTCTGCTGGATTCAATGGTGTCCAGACTGGTCCTGGTGCTACTGCATTTACCCGAATACCTTTTTCAATTAAATGCGTACCTAATGAACGAGTAAAAGCATGAATGCCGCCTTTGGTAAGAGAATAATCAAGCAGGTTTTTATTACCCATCAGTCCTGTGACAGAACCTGTATTTATAATAGCACTTCCATATTCCATAACAGGTATTGCCGCCTTCGCCATATAAAAATATCCGTAGAGATTTGTCTTCAAGGTAAGATCAAAATGTTCCTCAGACAGATCTTCAAATTTGCTGACATGCAATTGGAACGCAGCATTGTTTACCAGTATATCTAATTTGCCAAACTCATCGATGGTTTGTTGTACAGCAGTTTTGCAAAATTCTTTGTCACTTACATCTCCGGGTATCAACAGACAATTTCTTCCTTCTTTCTCTACCATGCTTTTTGTTTCTTCGGCATCTTCATGCTCATTCAAATAAACAATAGCAATATCGGCCCCTTCTCTTGCAAATAATACAGCTACTGCTCTTCCAATTCCTGAATCACCACCTGTAATAATAGCAACCATATCCTGTAATTTTTCAGAGCCTTTATAAAAAGGAGCATCATACATTGGCTTAATCGAAAGATCTTTTTCCAGGCCCGGCTTTTTAAGATGTTGTTTTGATAATGGCGGTTCAGGATATTCTCTTGCACCCGCCTGCATTGCTTTAGTTGGTTCTTTTTTCTTCTGCTTCTTTTCGATCTTATCTATTTCTTTCTGAATTTTTATTTGCTTATCAGCCACTTTTTCTGCCTGCCGTTTATTCAATGTTTGCGCTTTCATTTGAGATAATATTTACTGAAGAGCTACCAAAATTGTTCCAATGAATCAAGTGATTGCAATGGAACCAAAGAATATAAAAAGCTACATCAACTTTAAAGTGGTAAAGCCGATCCGTTACTGGCATTATATTTTCATCGCTTTTTATAAATTGATTTTGTATGAAAGATTTTTTGGTAAACAGGGTGGATGAACTGACCGGAAAAAGAGGCCCATACATGTATATAGATTTTACTGAAAGGCTATCCGGGGATCACAGGTTTATTGATTGTTTCGGATCGGCCACAGTAGTACTTAATGGAGAAAATGAATACCTGTTTGATTATTCTTTTGGTCATACACCTGACTGGATCCGTATCACCAGCATGACCCTTAGACCTGCTGAGAGATATAAACTTAATGACATGCAACTGGTAAGGGTAGGCAGTGATATTGTTAACCAGATCAAAAGCTTTATAGCCCGTTTGAATTAAGTTTAATTTGATAAACTAATTGCAACTTTATAGTATAAAAACTGATCTATGGCCAAATCAACTGTCAATAATCAGCGCTTCGATCCTTATAAGAATTTCAAATTCCGTATATCTATTGACGGAAAAATTATAGCAGGTATACAGGATATTTCAGGACTAGTTCCACCACCCGGATCCCCCAAGAAAAAAGAGAGGAGAAAATTACCCGGTCTGCAAAAGTTTGGAAATATCACACTCAAACGCGGCATTACACAGGATACAAAATTTTTAGAATGGGTAAACTCCGCAATGAGCAAGTCAGCTCCGGATAGCGGATCAGCGAACTTTCGCAAAAGCATGATGATAGAATACTGCAATGAATTGGGTGAGGTTATCGCATCGTACCGGGTGATCAATGGATGGGTTACAAAAATTGAAGCACCCGATCTGAACGCAAACGCTAATGACGTCGCAATTGAAAGTATTGAATTAAGTTATGAGAGTTTAGAACTTATTAAGAGCTGAGAGTTACTTTCATACTATTCAAGTGGTAATTGACATATGCAGTCTCAGGCTCACGCTAATTTAGTTGAGCTTGTATACGCATCACCTCTGTTTTATCGTGTTCCCTTTAAATTAAGATACTTGAATGTTTCTTTTACAATGATCTTGGTATTATAGGCCAATTCTTCAAGTGTACAGGCGATCATTTGGAGATTTATCGGCAATCCATTTACGGTTTCTTCGAGTTCCATTGTTAACATCGTTTTGGGATCTATATCATGACTCCCCTTTAGTTGCCGGAAAAGGGCTGTGGCGCTTTTCCTGTTATTACCCACATTGTATTTTCCAAAACTTTCAAAACCATCCTGCGTCCTTAAGTTGATCAGAATATAAAATGTATTTGAGGTCATACACTTACCCTCAACAATGTAAATGCCATTCTTCCGTTAAGAGATCTTTCTGAAAATAATGCAGACCTACTCATGAAATTTTTTCAGTATTTATTTTATTTACCCAGGTATAATTCCACACGTAAAAAGATTTGGCATTACAGGCCATGACCATTACTTTGCACTTCAAAGTGCTTTGATTATAGGAGTGAAAGTGGCAATAGTCACTTTCAGGAAGTGTTTGACGGAAAATAAAATTTACATTACAGCATACTTATAAATTAAAGTGCATGGCAACAATATTGAATATCCAGAACCTGGGTAAAACTTATCAGAGTGCAGGCCGTGAATTGACCGTACTGGAGAATATTAATTTTTCCGTAGAAGCAGGATCAACAATGGCTATTGTGGGGCCTTCAGGAAGCGGCAAAACCACTTTACTTGGCTTGGCTGCCGGACTTGATCGTTCAACTACCGGTTCAGTGGAATTAAATAATATAAAACTGGACAAGTTGAATGAGGATGAAAGAGCCGCAATAAGAAATCAACATGTAGGTTTTATTTTTCAAAGCTTCCAGTTGCTTCCTACGCTTACGGCGCTTGAAAATGTAATGGTGCCACTGGAATTACGGGGTGAAAAGAACATAAAGCCAAGAGCAACTGACTTATTGCAAAAAGTTGGTTTGGGAAATCGTGGTCATCATTATCCTGCGCAGCTAAGCGGCGGTGAGCAACAAAGAGTATCAATGGCACGGGCTTTTATCAATAAACCTCAACTTCTTTTTACAGATGAACCTACAGGGAATCTTGATGCAGAAACAAGTCGGGGAATTGTTGAACTGATCTTTAACCTGAATAAAGAAGCGGGTACTACATTGATCATGGTTACTCATGATCTCGAACTTGCCAATAAAACTGGCCGCATTATCAAATTGAAAGGTGGCAGAATTGTTTCCGATGAACCTACTAATAATTAATTATGATAGTGTTTCAGTTTGATTTTAAACCACGGAGGCCGAGAGTCACGGAGAAACACAGAGATGTTTCCGTGAATCTTTGTGCCTCTGTGTCTCCGTGGTTCATTTAAATTTTCAAGCTTGAGACATTGCGATTAATAAATGACACTATGAGTTCACAACGAAGTTTAAATTTTTCCTGGTTAGTAAAGATGGCATGGCGTGATAGCCGGCGCAACCGTTCAAGATTAATGTTGTTCGTTTCGTCGATCATATTAGGTATTGCTGCTATGGTTGCTATTTATTCGTTGGGTGATAATATGAGCCATGAAGTAGACAGGCAGGCTGCTTCTTTATTAGGCGCCGACCTGATGATCGGTACGGGTAAACAAGTTAGTCCTGCGATCCAAAAAATGGTTGATTCACTTGGTGACAGAAGATCAGAGCAAAGGATGTTTCCATCCATGATCTATTTTTCCAAAAGCAATAAGACAAGATTGGTACAGGTCCGTGCATTGAGCGGTGACTTTCCTTATTATGGAATATTGGAAACAGTACCCGCAACCGCCGGAAAATCTTTTCGAAATGGACAAGCAGCCCTGGTAGATCAAACGATGATGTTACAATATGAAGCAAATGTTGGTGACACTATAAAAATTGGCAATGTTAGTTTTGTTATTGCTGGTACTTTAATAAATGCTCCCGGGCAAACAGGATTATCAGCATCTGTAGCGCCACCTGTATATATACCTCTTCAATATTTGGAAC
>VBAS01000064.1 GCA_005882975.1 Bacteroidota bacterium
TGTTGCTGAAAAATTGATCATACTTCCATCGATCGCTTCTAAGCGTTGGATATATAATCAATATGATAGTATGGTTTGTACAAATAATGTTTCAACCAATTCGCCAACAGATGCGCCGGTTGTTTTAGTAAAGGGAACAAAGAAAGGATTGGCTATCACTACTGATTGCAACAGCCGTTACGTTTTTGCAGATCCATATAAAGGAACAATGATAGCAGTAAGTGAAGCAGCAAGAAATATTGTTTGCAGTGGCGGCCAACCACTAGGTGTAACTAATTGCCTAAATTTTGGAAATCCTTATGACCCCGAAGTGTATTATCAATTTGTACAGGCAATAAAAGGAATGGGAGAGGCATGCAGAAAGTTTGATACACCGGTTACAGGAGGTAACGTAAGTTTTTATAATCAAAATCCTGATGGCCCCATATATCCTACTCCAACAATTGGCATGGTTGGTTTATTGGAAAACATAAATGAAAAAATGACATTGGACTTTAAAGAAGAAGGCGATGTTATTTATCTATTGGGAAGATCAACAAATGATATTAACTCATCACAATATTTGGCTAAGATCTGTAGTGTGGAATTTTCACCAGCTCCTTATTTTGAATTAGAAGAGGAATTCTTATTACAGCAAAAAACTGCTGAGCTAATTAATAAAAAATTAATTCAATCAGCACATGATATAAGTGAGGGTGGTTTGTTTATCACACTTTGTGAAAGCGGTTTTAATCGTGAACTTGGATTTACTGTAGAAACAAAAGAAGATCTGCGTGAAGATGCTTATTTATTTGGTGAAGGTCAAAGCAGGGTAGTGGTAAGTGTGAAAGCTGACCTGATCGAAAGATTTGAAAATGCTATGAAAGATTTTCCGCATGAAAGAATTGGATTGGTAACCAGCGGTGAAATGTTGGTGAATGGTGATTTCTGGGGAACGATCGACTGGTGGCAGGAACAATATGATTCAGCCATTGAAAATCATTTATCAAAAGAAGAAGCTGGTTCTGCTTTGAGCTCTATCTAAAAAAACGGAATTAGTAATTTGTAATTAGGAATTAGGGAGTACATACTAATTCCAAAATTCTAATTCCCAATTCCTCTAATAAACTATGGATCGCAATTCAGTTATATTAGTTACCGGTGCTGCCGGCTTTATCGGCAGTTGTGTGGTTGGTTACCTGAATCGTAAAGGGTATCATAATATCATCATCGTTGATGAGTTCGATGATGAAAACAAAAAACCAAATTACGAGGATAAAAAGATCATCGCAAGAGTTGACAGGAATGAACTTTTTGACTGGCTAAATGATCACCCGATGAAAATTGATCTTGTTTTTCATTTGGGTGCAAGAACAGATACAACTGAGTTTGATTATGCAATTCTTGAAAAACTAAATGTTGATTTTTCAAAAAAGATATGGAAGTATTGCACTGAAAAAAATATTCCATTAGTATATGCATCTTCTGCTGCAACTTATGGTGATGGGGAATTAGGGTACAAAGATGATCATGAACTTCCATACAAATTAAATCCACTAAATCCTTACGGCAAATCAAAAAATGAATTTGATAAATGGGCGATAGGAAAAAGTCAGGAGCCGACAGCCGGGAGTCGGAAGTTGGCACCTCCCTTTTGGGCTGGTTTAAAATTTTTCAATGTGTATGGTCCGAACGAGTATCATAAAGGAAGAATGGCGAGTGTGATATTTCATTCGTTCAATCAAATAAAGTCTTCGGGAAAAGTAAAACTCTTCAGATCTCATAAGTCTGGATATAAAGATGGCGAACAACTTCGTGATTTCGTTTATGTAAAAGATGTGGTTGATATTTGTTATTGGTTAATGAATGAGAAACCTGCATCGGGCTTGTATAATTTGGGAACAGGCAAAGCAAGAACCTTTAAAGATCTTGTAACTGCTATTTTTAAAAGTCTTGGCAAAGAACCGGTAATTGAATTTATCGACACACCACTTGATATCCGTGATAAGTATCAATACTTCACAGAGGCCGACATGAATAAACTCCGCAATGCCGGTTATAAAGAAGATTTTTATTCATTGGAAGAAGGTGTCGAAACCTATGCAAAGAATTTCCTAATAGACAAAAAATATTACTGAACCCCCAAACCCCTAAAGGGGCTTACGGCCACTACTTAAATCAAATTTCAATACCCATCGAATTTTTCTGATATTTGTTTATTGTTGTTTGCCACACCGACATTATTCGGCGTGGCTTTTTTTATTAAATACAATCTTTATGTCAAAGAAAATTGCAATCATTGGTGGTGGTAACCTGGGCGCATCGATCGCCGAAGGCTTGATTCAAAGTGAATTCAGTCGCCCTGTAGAAATTTCTATAACCAGAAGAAATCTTTCACCACTTAGTCGCTTTGCGGAGCAAGGATCAATGGTCCATAGTGATAACAAAAAAGCAGTAAAGACCGCTGAAATAATTATCCTGGCAGTAAAGCCTTACAATTTTGCTGACATTATTAATGAAATAAAAACAACTCTTGATCCAAAAAAACATGTTGTTGTTTCTGTCATCACCGGTGTTTGGATCGAGCAAATTCAACAGGCAATTGGCAAGCCAGTCCCTGTAATTCGTGCCATGCCAAATACGGCGATCGCAATACAACAAAGTATGACATGCCTTGCACACGCCGGCGCATCCGAATCCCAAATAAATTATATCCGCCAGTTATTTGACCAATTGGGTAAAACGATCATTATCGATGAAAAGCTTATGGATGCTGCAACTATTCTTGGCGCCTGTGGTACAGCCTATGCCATGAGGTACATTCGTGCAAACATACAGGGTGGAATAGAAATTGGATTTGATGTCAACACTGCGGCATTGATCGCGGCGCAAACAGTAAAAGGAGCAGCACAATTATTATTGGAGAAAAATACTCATCCGGAACATGAGATCGATAAAGTAACAACACCAAAAGGATGCACCATTGCCGGACTTAATGAAATGGAACACCAGGGATTTAGTTCATCGTTGATCCGTGGTGTTGTTGCTAGTTATAGGAAGATCGCAAAAGATTGAGACGAAAGCTATGAGCTATTAGCTTCGGGCGGCGAGTAAGTTTTTTTTTATTGTGTAAGCTTTAGTACTACTATTAAGCATTTGTTGTGTCACACACTTGTACTTTCGGTTCGCTATTCATCATATTATTAAATTCTCACTCTGAGTATAGGGAAGGCAGCTTAAAAAAGAAAATCCGTTTTTATCAAGATCATCGAAGTTTCTTTTGATCTTGCATAAGATAAATTCAATGCCAGCGCATTAAACGGTATGAAATAAAGTCCACCGCCATATCCGACATGAATTGTTTTTGAATCTTCATCCTCTATCCAAACTCTTCCATCATCAAAAAAGCCGAGCATGCCGAAATTTTTTCTTTTTGATAGAGCCAATCTTAATTCTGTATTCTGGTAAAAACTTGTTTTCCCGGAAAAGCGATAACGCCAAAAGCCACGAAGGTTTTCACTTCTTCCTAAAGTATTTGCAAAGTAAATATCATAATCACCAATATTTGTAGCGCCACCCGTACGATGCGCAAATACCAGAGATTTGCCCAGTGATTGGTAAAAAGAAAAAGACCCGTTAAGATTTAAGTGGGAGGAGGTTTTGTCAAGATTATCTCTTGCATTAAACCCTGCTTCAATATTTATTCCTCTCGTAGGATTTTTCTTTACATCAACACTTGAATAACTCCAATCACCACGTACTCCTGCAAAGTGTTGTCTTGAAAATATTCTTGGATCAACTTCAGCAAAGGCTGAACTGATGAATTTGCCCGGAGTTTTTAAAACCTTCACTTCATCGTATTCCAAACTAAACCGAACATATACATGTTCAGTCTCTCTTATAACTCCCGGGTTCAGCGATAATGCTTTCAATCCCGTTCTGTAATAAGTTTTATCTTTTACTATTAGTTCAGTTTCATTACCGTCGCCATAATAATTAAAAAGAAATTTTGGTCCTCTGTATATTGCAATAAGATCCATATCCCACCTGCCAAATACATGTTTGAAAAGTCCTTTATAACTAAAACCAACAAAACCAGATTGGGTTGTAGCTTCTAACTTGATGCTTTGTTCCCATCCAAATGGCGCTTTACCCCATTTCTGTTTTTTGTATTTGAATCCGATACCAAAATACACACCATCATCAGGATTATAGCCCGGAACGATGAAAGGCATAAACCAATCGTATTTTGTGCGGTCTCTTTTATATTCATACAAAGTATCTGCAATACGACTGATGTGATATTCTTTTGCACTCAGATCAATGGTGTCCTGTATATCATAAACTTTGATCTTTTTTCCGGGGCCTGACCTATTGTCTATATAGTTATCATTTTCTTCGCCGCCAATTATGCGAACCTTAAACTTATTTTTTGCATTACCTGAAATTGTAAAATCATCTTTACTCTCAAGACCATAAATGTTTATTTCTTTAGTTTGGCTGGGATAAAATATCCGATGATAAAAAGTGTCATTCTTTTTATCCATTCCCGTTACTGACATGGAATCTTTCAAAAAATTAATAGCAAAATGTTCATCCTTTGCTGAACCGACAACGCTTACATATTTATTCAGCTTACGATAATATCTCATTCCATATTGTGAAAGATTATCTTTTCGCTGAATCAGTCTTTCCTTTAAAAAATCACCGGAATATTTATTTACTTCGTCAGGCACCACATCAACTGCTTCTTTTATCGCATCATTGGTAAGTAAAGATTGCATGCCGGCGATCGTCTGTTGCCAATCCTCTCTGGTAAGTTCATTTAAAAATTGCCTGTCAAGATTTCTTGCTGCAAAGTTTTCTCCTAAAACATCTTTCACCTTCGGCGTCAAATTTTCCAAAGGCCGCACGGCCCACGGCATGGCAATAAAATGCATAAACAATCCATCAACCCTTGATAATGCCTGATCCCGGTCTTTTGGAAAAGCTTTATAAAGTGTTATGCTATCCTTGTCGAATTTTGCCCAGTTCCAATTATCCTCATGCCTGTCAAAATCATTTATCATCATATCAAGCAGCCTGGCTTTCAGCAGCTCTTTTTGATCCATCCGGTATTTTGTATCCTTTGCAAATTTTTCCAACATCTTATCGGAGTTTTCAACCTCATCGGCTCCATCTGCAATTGCATCTTTTTCCCAACCTTTTCCGGAAGGTCTTTCTTCAAAATAACAAAGCTGATTGCCGATAGTATCACGAAATTCTTTGAGATCCTCTGTACTTGGAACAAACACTATTTCAGGGCTCATATGAAACACAGAGATAGTTTCAGCAAGCTTTGCTACGATCATTGCACCATATGGGTGCGCCATACTTAATTGGTCATTTGCTTGCCGATGTAAATATGTTCCTCGTAAGTTTTCAGGTATTAAGGGAGTAAGATCCTTGTTAACTGTCCGCAACACATATTCTTTTCCATCACCCGCAATTACCCTTAGCGATTTTGATTGATGACCTCCACCCAACTTGTCCGGTGTTAATCCACCTTTAAAAGTTTTCATATCCAATACAGGAAACCGAATAATGGTTCCCCATTCTTTCCGGTAATGTTTTCCCCAAAAAAACTGTTTAGAAGGTGAGGCTTCATATTTTGTCGAAAAAGCCATGCTAATTGAATCAGCAGAACTGTTTTTATTAGCTATTGTGTCACTTTGAGAAAGCTGTGAGACTGCGTAAACAGCTTGAAATAAACATATAAGCAGGCATAATGAAGATCTGATCATGTAGTTTGTCTTTGGTACAAATTGATTTATTTATAAATAGGGCATTATTTCTTTCCCCTATTACAATAACCGTGCAAAGACGATGTAACAACAATGTTACAGATATTATGATTAGTGTTGAATAGCCGCTGATCTTTTTTGACGTGGTTTTGCGGGTGTCCTTTTAACTGCTTTAGTTTGCTTTAAATTTTTAGCAGGCTGTTTTATTGTTTTCTTTTTTCTTTTCAAAAGTTTTTTAAAGTATAAATATATGCCTGCGCCGACACTCACCACTGCTGCCTTAAATAATAAACCTTGAAGTTTCATAGATGTATTTATTAACTATAAGACAATTAATATACCAGTAATTTATCGTTATATAGATCTGGGAATATAATAATATAACCAGCTAAGCTTCACATCTGCACCTAAAATTGTTTAATTACAGTTTGTCGCCGTCCTCCATTACAAATAACTATTCCGGAAAATTTCGGATCAGCAGATCACCGTCAACTTTTTCATTTTACCAATTTCAATACTTGTTATTTGATCTTTCGTTATAAAAAAATTAAGGGGCAATAGCTATCGCAATTTTTTTTACTTGCAGTGCATAAACAACAGAGGGCCGAAAAGCCTGATTTTACAAAATCATCTCATCCGTGTCCGTGGTAATATTGTTCGGCCTGATATTGGATGCAGCAATTTTGAAAAGGGATCTATGCGCAGTAAGAAGAAAGCACCGGTAACGGAATTGAATAAAAGAAGTAATGGGATTAAAAATAACTTAAAGCCACAATCATCTTTTTTTGCTATTGGTATTGGAGCGTCGGCCGGTGGTACAAATGCCGTTAGTGAGTTGATATCGCAATTACCAGCGAACTTAAATGCCGCCGTGTTTGTGGTATTTCATTTATCTAAAATTGCAATGCCAGAGATTCTTCTGGAAAGAATGAAAAAGCGTACAAAACTCTTATGTAAGATCGCAAATGACAAAGAACCCATTGAGCCTGGCACTATCTATTTAGCGAGTCCGGATGCTCATTTACTAGTCAAGGATAAAAATATCCTTTTGGGCCATGGACCCACGGAGAACCGGTTTCGACCTTCCATTGATGTTTTGTTCCGTTCAATTGCTGCTGATTTTGGTGAAAGATCGATCGGTATTGTTCTTACAGGTTTTTTAAATGACGGCACCGTTGGGATGAATGCGATCAAACAAAGCGGCGGATACACTATCGTGCAAGATCCAAATGAAGCAGAATACCCGGATATGCCTTTATCTGTATTGGAAACGATGGAGGCCGACTATTGTACGTCACTAAAAAAAATGGGTGATGCTATTTTGCAAATAACAAAGAATGCAAAAGTAAAAGGTGTAACCCCGCCGAAGGTTGTGACAATGGAATCAAAACTATCAGAGAGAGCAGCTACGAGCATTGAAAAGGTAAGCCAGCTAGGAAATAAATCAATTTATGCATGCCCCGATTGCGGTGGTTCGCTTTGGCAAATAGACAAACCTTCTCCGCATTTTCGTTGTCACATAGGTCATTCATATACTGAAAGAGACTTGCTTTATAAACAATCGGAATCCATTGAACATACGCTATGGGTGTCGGTACGAATGATGGAGGAAAGAAGACTTTTATTGCTGAAGAATGCAAAAAGCTACAATGATAGAGGGCTGCAAAAAGTAAGGAAAGAATATGCTGAGCGGGCAGAGCAAATGCAGACCCATATACAAAAACTAAAAGAATTATTATTTAGGATAAATAAGGATTAGGGTATCTAAGCTGTTTCAACATTGTAAAAACAGCCTCTTTTTTTTTTTAAAAAAAAAATAGGCAAATACAATAACGTATCTTTCCCATCCGGCATTCCGGACATCGACAATGAAAAGTTCAAAACGAAAAAAAACGATCAACAGGAAAGCCGTTGCTGAAAAGCAGAATGGCAGACAAATTTCTGCGCCAAAAAAACCGGAAGAAAAAAATAAAAAAACCCGGTCAAAAACTTCTAAAAGTATTCAACCATTTCCCGTGGTGGGCATTGGTTCGTCGGCCGGTGGGCTTGAAGCATTCAGCAGTTTTCTGAATAATTTACCGTCCAATCTTGGAATGGCTTATGTGTATGTGCAGCATATCTCAGCAACACATGAAAGCCTATTACCTGAAATATTGGAACGAAAAACCAACATGGTCGTTGTAAAAACCGAACCGGAAATGAAGATCGAGAAGGATCATGTGTATGTGATCCCTCCGAATAAGGTCATTACAATTGCTGATGGCACACTGAAATTGAAACCGAGACCTGCCAAAGAAATGTTTTACCCGATAGATTCTTTTTTTATATCTCTTGCCAATAGTTATAAGGAAAATGCGATAGGCGTATTATTATCCGGAACAGGCACTGATGGAACACTTGGTTTAAAAGCGATCAAAGCAGAGGGAGGAATAACATTTTCGCAAGATGATTCTGCAAAGTATCACGATATGCCTAATCATGCTGCAGAATTAGGTTATGCTGATCTTATAATGCCACCTGAAAAGATCGCTTCGCAGCTTGCAGTTTTTAAAGATAACCTCTCCGCATTGCGAGAATGGGATGAGATATTGAATAATGAAACAGACATGCGAAAGATCGAGATGATCATGCATTCAAAAAAGAATGTGGATTTTTCGCTGTATAAAAAACCTACCAGTCATCGTCGTATTTTACGGCGAATGGTATTGCATCGTTTAAAGACTTTGGGTGACTATGCCCGGTTGTTAAAGGAAAACAGAACAGAAGTAAATGCTTTGTACCAGGATCTTTTGATAAGCGTAACCAGTTTTTTCAGAGATACCGGAGTTACTAATGCTTTAACAAATAAAATTCTACCAGTTTTACTTAAGGACCGAAAGATAAATGAACCACTACGTGTATGGATACCTGGTTGTGCTACCGGGGAAGAAGCGGTATCAATGGCGATCATCATTTTGGAATATTTAGGTAAGAAGCCGATGAGCTCACCAGTACAAATATTTGCAACCGATCTCAACGAGAAAGCTATTGAAAGAGCTCGTGCCGGGATTTATTTAAAAACTGCTTTGCAAAATGTATCGCCGGAACGGTTGGAAAAGTTTTTTACAAAACTTGACGGTCATTACCAGGTAATAAAAGCTATTCGTGAAATGATCATTTATGCGCCGCACAATCTCTTAAATGATCCACCATTTTCCCGAATGGACCTGGTCAGCTGTCAGAATGTGATGATCTATCTTGAAGGCAATTCGCAAAGTAAGATCATGCAGTCATTTTATTATGCACTAAGACCAACAGGTTTTCTTATCCTTGGCAAATCCGAAAGCGTGGGCGGAGCGTCAGATCTTTTTGAGCAATTAGATAAAGACAATAAAATCTTTCAACGGAAAAGCATTTCGACTCCTGTTCATCTTGACTTTTTAAACCGGACCCCTGTTCCCGTCAATTTAAAACTTGTTGAAGAAAGAAAATTTTTAGAATCTCCAAAAGAGATCGATATAGAAAAAGAAACGGACAAAGTACTTTTAAAAAAATTTATACCGGCCAGCGTATTAATCAATAAAGATCTTGAAATACTTCGTTTCAGAGGGGCTGTATCAAAATACCTGGAACCGGCAGCAGGAAAAGCAAGCCTGCACCTGATGAAAATGATAAAAGAAGAAATGGTATATGAATTGAGATCGGCGATCAACGACGCCAAAAAGCAAGGACAACAGGTAAGCAGGCAAGGACTTCATTTTAATGGGCAAAAAGATATTACTATCGAAGTAGTTCCAATAAAAGCAAATGCAAAAGATAATTATTTCCTGATCATTTTTCAACCAGCTAATGGCGAAATAGAAACCCGGCCTGGGAAGACTATTACTCCAGCTAAAAGGTCAAGCAATGAACGCATCTTTTCCCTTGAAAGACAATTAAGAGAAGCGAGGGAAAATATGAAGATGATGAGTGAAGAGTTTGAGGCTACAAGGGAAGAGCTACAATCTGCTAATGAAGAAGTGTTATCATCCAATGAAGAATTACAAAGCATAAATGAAGAACTGGAAACTTCAAAAGAAGAATTGCAATCCACGAATGAAGAACTCACTACGATCAATGAAGAACTTCAAAACAGGAATGTTGAATT
Organism: Bacteroidota bacterium; assembly: GCA_005882975.1. GTDB lineage: Bacteria > Bacteroidota > Bacteroidia > Chitinophagales > Chitinophagaceae > VBAS01. The sequence goes on from VBAS01000064.1 coordinate 9,889, forward strand.
ACAGGAATCGTATGAATATGTAGAAAGTATTTTTGATACTATACACGAACCTTTACTTGTATTGAACGAAGATCTGCGGGTAAGAGATGCGAATAAGGCATTTTACAGAATGTTCCGTACTACTCCTGAAGAAACGGGAGGTAACAATTTATTTAGTTTGAATAACCAGGAATGGGATATACCGGAATTAAAAAAACAATTAAAGCTTGTTCAGTCAAAAAATATTGAATTCAGTGACTTTGAGATCCGGCACACATTTAAATCAATAGGTGAAAGAGCATTTTTATTGAATGCGCAGAAATTGTTTATCAAGGATAAAAAGAATGCACTCATTCTTCTTGCTATTGAAGATATAACAGAGCATCGTTTTTCTGAGGAACGCCTGAGAGAAAGTGCAGAAAAATTCCGGTTACTTATAGAAAATGCATTTGATATAATTTCAATTTTATCAAAAGAAGGGATAATTGCCTATGAAAGTGAATCGATCTCCAAAATACTTGGCTATTCCCCCAACGAAAGGATAGGGAAAAGTGTTTTTACCGATCCTATCGTTCACCCGGATGATATCAAAGTTAAAAAGGAAGCATTTCTGAAGGCATTAGAAACCCCCGCAGAAACTATAAGCACCGAATTTCGGTTGCAACATAGAGATGGAAGTTATCGTGATATAGAAGCTGTTTATTTAAGCCTGTTGGATAATCCCCGTATTGAGGGTGTGATCGCAACCTATCATGATGTGACGGATCGCAAAAAAATTGAAAAACAGAAAGAAGAATTTATAAGTATTGCAAGCCATGAATTGAAAACACCTGTTACCAGTGTAAAGGCCTATGCACAAATACTGGAGGATAATTTTATACAAGCCAAAGACAAAAAATCTGCAGAGTTACTGGAGAAGATGAATAACCAGGTTGACAGGCTTACAACACTTATAACCGATCTGCTTGACTTTACCCGTATCCAGGAAGACAAATTAAAATTGCGGGAAGAAAAATATAATATCAATGAATTGATCTCGGAGGTGGTGGAAGAGATGCAACGAACTACCAGGACACACAAGATCATCACCAAATTAGACAAGTCTGTTCAAATGTGGGGTGACCGTTACCGGACAGGACAGGTACTTACAAATCTTTTGAGCAATGCGGTCAAATATTCGCCTCATGCAAAAAAAATTATTGTAAGTTCTAAAATTGATAGTAATTTAATTAGTATTTGTGTGGAAGATCTCGGCATTGGTATAAAGAAAGATGTTTTAAATAAAGTGTTTGACCGGTTTTTCCGTGTGACAGAATCTAAGATGAACACGTTTCCAGGCTTAGGTCTTGGGTTATATATTGCAGCAGAAATTGTAAAAAGACAGGGCGGAACTATAACAGTAGAAAGCACAGAGGGTAAAGGATCCATTTTTTGTTTTACACTTCCATTAGAAACTCATGATAAAGAGAAAAAACAAAACAATGTCAATTAAGACTTCTGATAGGGGCATAAAATTTGCTAAACCATTAACAATGAAGAAAAAGATTCTTGTGGCGGACGATGATCCGGGTATCAGGGATATTTTTAAGATCATTTTTGAAAGAGCGGGTTATATTATAGAAATTAAAGATGATGCTGAGGACGTATTAAAGAATAATTTTACCATTCCTGATGTTTTTTTGATCGATAAATTATTATCTGGCTATGATGGCCTGGATGTGTGCCGTCATTTAAAAGATAACCCGCTTACTTGTAATATTCCCGTAATAATGGTTTCTGCTTCTCCTGATATCGGTGCCACGGCCATGAAAGCCGGTGCAGATGATTTTGTTGAAAAACCGTTTGATCTGAAATATCTTTTGAAAGTGATCGAACGTAATATTAACCGTGTAAAGAGTGAAAAGCAATCAAGAACGGTTCGCAACCTTCACGAATAAGAGTTATCTATCACCCGCTTGATTTTTCATTCGGAATGCAAATTCGCAGTATTTACCGTAACATCGCCTTATTACTTTAGTAACAGAATTAGCTTAATCCCTTTTAATAATGTTTTGCAACTCATCGTATCAGTTGGAGCGTATGAGATAATTTGGTCTTGTCGTTACACCCATAATTAGGTATGACGTCGTCATAGTTTAGTGAACCAATTTTTTATTAGAAGGCAAACTCGTCGTATTTAGCAAACATCACCTTATTACCTTAGTAATTGGAATTTTTTATTTTAGCAACCCATTGTACCTTGGTTTTATAAGGTAATAAGGTCTTTGTTGTTTTAGTGTTATTGTTACTAAGGTAATAAGGTCTTTGCGCTTTACAGTTTGGTAAACTAATTTTTTTATCCCCCAACTCGCAGTATTAGCGTAACATCACCTTATTACCTTAGTAACAGAATTAATAAAAGATAATCAACCTTATTAGCTTATATCCCATTTTAAGGTTTTCTGATAATGTTTTAGAAACTCATCATATTCTTCTGCAAAACTTATTTTCCTATGATGCTCAGGCTGATTAAGTATGTACTTGCAAACTTTATCTACATCGGATTTCGAAACAGAGAAAGCGGAAGCGGATTGCTGCCATGCAAATATGCTTTGGCTTAATTTATTGTCGTTAATAAACTTTGAAGAACTATCTGAGATGATAGTTACCAATACTTCTTCTGATAATTTAGGTGAACGGGAAACAAGTATATGCGTATGTTCGGGATTTGCGTAAATACTGTACAACTTTGAATTATTATTATTGACGACTCCAGTAATATACTTTTCTATTCTTTCACGATTTTTTTCTGTAATAAGAGGGATTCTCTCTTTAGTTATCAGAATAAAATGAGTGTATAAGTTGTGATATTCAATTTTCATGATGGTTTAATTATAAGGTAATAAGGTGTTTGTTAGTCTCTGTCCGTTACAGTTACTAAGGTAATAAGGTATTTCCTTTTATAATTTTTTTGCGTGAAATCGACTTTTTAAAAGCTTCGGGAGATTGTTTTTTTTAAAGGCAAATCGCAGTATTTAACGAAACATCACCTTATTACCTTAGTAGCAGAATTAAAAAAAAGTAATTAACCTTATTAGCTTATATCTTAAAGAATCTCTTTTGTTTTCAGATTCCATCTTACTCTCAGTTTCATAAGCTAATAAGGTCTTTGATGCTATAGCCTTATAGTTAGGTAATAAGGTATTTCTTTTTTTGAAATTCTTTGCCAGGCAGTATTAAGCAACCATCACCTTATTACTTTAGTAATAGAATTAATAAATGATAGTTAACCTTATTAGCTTATATCCCTGTTTGAGAGATCATTCTTTTATTTTAAACGCAAAAATTTTTCTCGTGGGACTTTTTTGCCTGTAGTTGAAATCAACTCCATCGACATACTCAAAACCATTCTTTTCAAACACTGCGATTGTTTCTTCATTTGTAAGCATGGGTTTTTTGCAAATGCCATGAAGTTGTCCTTGTCTTTTTGGTAATGCTTCGTCAATGTAAAGAATGCCTGCGGGCTTCAGTTTGCTTTTTATATCTGCAAGCATTTCGTTTTGGTAAGTAAATTCATGAAAGCTATTTATGATAAGGATCTTGTCAAATGTATTTTCTGGAAGTGAAGTTGATCTTTCATCACCTATCACCATCTTATAATCACTCGTCATAGGCTTACCCCGAAGAGTAGCATAGTAATTCCAGGCAAACTCAACCTGGCTTTTTTTGAATTTACTGGAATCAATATCTTCCAAATAGAAGGTAACACCATCGGTTGTTGCGGCATAGGCTGCTTCCCAATGGGAACATTGGGCGCCAATACTTGCAACCGTTTGTCCTGAGCGAAAATTATAAAAACTGATTTCTTGTTGCTGTATTTTCAACAGATCTGCCATGCTTTCATAAAAGCCTCCACAATAGTTCTTAAATGTCTTCAATTTCTGCGCATGTGTTGAAAACATTAATAAGAGGAAAATAGCTGTCAAAGTGAGTTTCGCCGGAATAAAAAGTTGGATTCGTTTTTTTTCCACAATCCTGATTTTATATTTTCTCAATAACGGAAATTCCGCTTAGTTTTGCATGACCTCCCGGATTTAATTTCTTTCCGCTGGTCAAATAGAGGCTGACTAATTCTCGAAAATTTTTGCTCAATAGAATTACCGAACGCTGAAGAGTGCGACGCAACAGGTGTTGAATGATGATATGTTGCGGGGCACATAATTTTTTTTAAAACAAGAACTAAAGATATGTCCAAGTATGTATTTGTTACGGGAGGAGTTACTTCATCATTGGGGAAGGGAATTGTTTCTGCTTCACTTGCCAAATTGTTGCAGGCGAGAGGGCTTCGGGTGACCATTCAAAAATTTGATCCTTATATAAATGTTGATCCTGGTACATTGAATCCTTACGAACATGGCGAATGTTATGTAACTGAAGATGGCGCTGAAACAGATCTTGACCTTGGACACTACGAGAGGTTCCTGAATATTTTTACTTCACAGGCAAATAATGTAACAACTGGTCGCATTTATCAAACTGTAATTAATAAGGAAAGGGAAGGAGCTTATCTTGGAAAAACTGTGCAGGTGATCCCACATATAACTGATGAGATAAAACGCCGGATGAAAATGCTTGGTGAGAACGGTGAATGGGATATTGTGATCACAGAGATCGGCGGAACGGTCGGTGATATTGAATCACTGCCATACATTGAAGCAGTTCGTCAATTGCAATGGGAATTACCTGAAGAAGACCTGCTGGTAGTTCATCTTACATTGATCCCGTATTTAAAAGCGGCAAAGGAATTAAAAACAAAGCCGACACAGCACTCAGTAAAATTGTTAAGTTCAGAAGGAGTTTTTCCTGATGTTATTGTTTGTCGCACCGAAGAGCCTATCACAAATGATATTAAAAGAAAGATCGCTTTATTCTGTAATGTGAAACCGGAAGCCGTAATTGAAGCAAGAGATGCAAGTACGATCTATGAAGTGCCATTGATAATGATGGAAGAAAAGCTCGATGAGATCGTTATGAAGAAATTGGATATTCCTAATAATAAAGAACCAGAGCTAGGAAAATGGAGAGAGTTTCTGAATAAACTTAAAAATCCAAAATCAAAAGTTACTATTGGTTTGATCGGAAAATATGTGGAATTGCAGGATGCCTATAAATCTATATTGGAATCTTTTGTTCATGCGGGTGCGATCAATGAATGTAAGGTGCAGGTTCAATATATCCATTCGGAATTTATTACCGAAGATAATGTAGGAGAAAAATTAGCAGGTCTTGATGGATTATTGGTGGCGCCAGGTTTTGGCCATCGTGGTATTGAAGGAAAAATCACCGCAGTAAAATTTGCAAGAGAAAAAGGATTACCATTTTTTGGTATTTGCCTTGGTATGCAAATGGCGGTTATAGAATATGCCAGGAATATTTTGGGGATCAGGAATGCACATTCAACTGAAATGGATCCGACAAGCGATGAGCCGGTAATTGATATGATGGAAGAGCAGAAAAAAATCACCATGAAAGGAGGAACGATGAGATTGGGATCCTATGCCTGCGATATTAAAGAAGGAACTTTAGCACATAGGATTTATGGTAAACTTCAAGTTAGCGAAAGGCACAGGCATCGTTATGAGTTCAACAATAAATATCTGTCACAATTTGAAAATAATGGAATGATAGCGAGCGGTCGTAATCCTCAAACTGGTTTGGTTGAAATAATGGAAATTCCAGCGCATCCTTTCTTTATCGGAGTTCAATATCATCCAGAACTTAAAAGCACTGTTGAAAGTCCGCAGCCGTTATTTGTTCATTTTGTTGCTGCCGCAAAGAACTACAGTGAAAACAAGCCAATGCTGAAAAACCTGCAATTGAAGGATGTTGTAATTTGAGGTTCTAATTTTGAGTTTCAGGGTTTTAGACTTAGAATCTATAACCTATAACTCCGGCCTCTTCTCCCTATCTTTGCCCACTCAAAATTTTTAGCTCCATGAACTTTGATCGTAATACGGTTATCGGGTTTGTATTGTTAGCCTTGCTTTTTTTCGGGTTCTTTTATTTTAATAACCAGGAGCAGGCAAGGGTTTTAAAGAATAAAGCCATTAAGGATTCGATTGAAAATGCATCGAAGCCAAAGATCAAAGTGGATCCTTCTGTTCAAAAAAGCGATACTTCACATTTAAGTACCGTACAGATAGCTAATGCAACAGGGCAGTTTCAAAAAGCAATGATCGGCAGTGAACAACTTGCTACTTTTGAAAATGATCTTGTAAAAGTTACATTCACTAATAAGGGTGGGCAAATAAGATCAGTAGAACTTAAGAATTTCAAAGATCAGCAAAAGAACCTTGTTAAGCTTGCTTCTTCAGACTTTGATAAAATTGATTATAAGATCAAAGCTGATTCGGGCCAGGTAGGAAACATTACTGATTTTTATTTTACACCGGGTACTGTCATTGCAAAAGGAGATTCAGTTCAAACTATTACTTACACTCTTGGAGATAGTTCAGGTCGTTCCATTACCCATGAATTTGTTTTGAGAAAAGATGATTACATGATCGACTTTAATGTAAAGTTGAATAAAGCAAATACTTTTTTAGATAATGATGTTATGAACCTGCAGTGGCAATACAGGGCAAGGAAGCAGGAAAAAGATCTGTCTTATGAAAGAACGAATTCACAAATGGGCTATGTAATGGATGGTGATTTTGATTACTATACTATTGGCCGTCGCAGCGATGTGCAGTTTGCTAAACCAGTTCAATGGGTAGCAATGCGTCAACGCTTTTTTAATGGAATTTTAGTAGCAAAAGATAATTTTTCAGGTGGCAAAATGGAATGGAACTCTCCAAATGATTCTGCTACTGTGGTACAATCAACAGCAACTTTGCAACACGTGGCAAAAGGATCAGATGTTACAATTCCTTTGTCTATTTATTATGGCCCAAGTGATTTTAATCTTCTAAAGAAGTACGATAATCAAATGGGGAAACTGGTAAATCTCGGACAAGGGATCTATGCATTTGTAAGACCGATCAATAAGTTCATAGTATTACCTGTTTATGATTTTTTCAGCAGGTTAGTCGGCAGTTATGGAATTGCCATTCTGTTGCTAACATTTGTGATCAGGCTGCTTATTTCACCACTTACATATACGAGTTATTTAAGCGGTGCCAAAATGAAAGTGCTGCGTCCTGAAATTGAAAAGCTGAAAGCTAAGCATGGCGGCGACCAGCAAGCTATGAGCATGGATCAAATGAAATTATTCAAAGAAGCAGGAGTAAACCCTTTGGGTGGATGTATACCGGCATTATTACAGATCCCAATATTCTTTGCATTATATAGTTTCTTTAATTCCAATGTTCATCTTAGAGGTCAGAACTTTTTATGGGCAAATGATCTTTCAGCATATGATTCAATTTTATCATGGAATAATATCCCCGTGATAAGTTCTATTCTTGGCAATCACTTAAGCTTATTCACGATCACGGCATGTCTTACGAGCTTTCTTATTTCGCTTTATAGTATGAGTATGACACCTGATCAGAGCAACCCTGTTTTAAAATACATGCCGTATTTCTTCCCGATATTTCTTTTGTTCATTTTTAACCGACTTCCAGCGGCATTGACCTGGTATTATACAGTTTCGAATCTTGTTACATTGGGTCTTCAGTTTGTGATCCAGAACTACATTATCAACCACGATAAAATTTTGGCAAAAATGGATGAGAACAGGAAAAAGCCAAAATCAAAATCAAAATGGCAGGAACGGTTTGAACAAATGCAAGAGCAACAGAAAAAGCTGAAAGATATGCAGGCAAAAGGCAAACGCTGATTTGTTAAATCAGGGTTTTTGTTAATAAGCGTTTACAATGCTGTACAACTATTTGGCTAACTTGGTACGTCTTTTTATTACTTTTAAGCCAATGAAAAAGATCACTAAATCATTTGTTATTGTATTAAGTCTTTTATGGGTTTTTACTGCAAAAGCCCAGAAAAGAATAACTGAAGGAACTATTGCCTATGATATCGTTGTGAATACTGGCAACAGTAATCCCTCAATTGCAGACATGTTTAACGGAGCTACAAGCATTGTTTATTTAAAAGGCTATCAGACCCGTTTTGAAAGAGTAAGTTCCCTCGGTGTAGAATCTACAATTGTGGATGGAAAAACCGGTAACGTAAATGTGTTAAAGGAATATGGTGAACAGAAATATATGATCACTATGACACCGGCTAATTGGAAAGATGCAAATAAAAAATATGAAGGGATCGTTTTTGAATACAAAGACGAATACAAAGAAATAGCTGGCTATAAATGTCAGAAAGCGATCGGTACAATGAAGGACGGAACAACGATCAATGTGTTTTTTACAAAAGACCTTGTTGCCAATAACAGGGAATTTGAATATGCCTATAAATCTTTACCGGGTCTTGCAATGGAATTTGAAACATCTATTGGAAGCTTGAAAGTAACATATACTGTATCTAAAGTTAACTTCGGTATTGTTCCTGCAACAAAGTTTGAATTACCGAAAAGCGGGTTTAGGGTAATGACTTACGAAGAAAGTAATAACGCTGGAAAAAGTAAGTAAAGATTATCTGTTTATCTGGGGAATTCCAACAGTAACTTTTATTTTCTGAGGAATGATCGTTTTGACTGGTAATATATAAGTCATATTACCTTTTTGATAAGTAACAAGAGAGTTGCGTGTAAAAGTATTATTCTGAGTTTGTTGATTGATGATCTGGCTACCCCGATATTGATATCCTGATTTCAAAGTAAACTTGCCGGGAGTAATTGTTGGTTTGCAGTTTAATAATGAATTTCTTTTTCCTTTTAATTTACCATCACCTAAAGTTGCAAAAGCAGCCACCGACAAACCAACTAAAAAAAGAGTTGCCAATTTTCTCGTTAACACTAGTTTAAATATATTTTGGTAGTTCTTCATCCGTAAGCAAATATAAAAACAAAAATATTCATAAAACAAACCGTCTATCCACATTTTTGACAATTATTTAACGGCGAAATAGGGAAAAAGTTATTAAAAGTTGTCGGTTTTTGTAAAATGAACTAAATTGACCAAACTCCTGACACCATGAAAGAAAAACCACTCGGTAAAGACAACAGTGAGCTCCAGGAAATACTGAAAAGATACGAGAATCTTAAAAAGGGCCGCAGCCACTCCTACATTGACGAGGAATCATTTGAAAAGATCATAGACTATTTTGATGAAAAGGAAGATATCAGCAGCGCTTTAGAAGCAGCTGAAAAAGGTGCAGAGCAATACCCTTTTTCCTCTGCAATGCTTATTCGAAAGGCAGATCTTTTAATTGCCACTCATAAATACCGGGATGCGCTAAGTCTGCTTGATCATGCTGCGATGCTTGACAGCACTGACATCAATGTTTACATATTAAAGACCGATGCTTATTTAGCTTTAGATAAACAGGAGAAAGCGGTAGAAATCCTGGAGGAGGCTCTTGCTCTTTTTTCTGGCGAAGAGAGAATATCCCTTCTTTTTGAATTAGCAGACGTGTATGACGATTACCAGGAATTTGAAAAAGTGTTTGACTGCTTGAAATTGATATTGGAACAAGAACCGAATAACGAGGAAGCACTATATAAAATTTGTTTTTGGACAGATTTTACAGGAAGGAATGAAGAAAGTATTAAGCTTCATCAAAAGATCATTGATGAATTTCCATATAACGACCTGGCATGGTTCAATCTCGCTGCAGCTTACCAGGGAATAAAATTGTATGAAAAAGCTCTCGACGCATACCAGTATGCTATTGCTATAAATGAAAAGTTTGATTACGCTTATCGTAATATGGGTGATGCATACATACGATTGAAAAAATATAAAGAAGCGATCGAAGTGTTGCAAAAAGTATTAGAACTTACAAAACCTGAGGCTTTAATTTATGAAGCACTTGGATTTTGTTATGACAGACTTCATAATAATGGACAAGCAAGGTTTTATTACAGGAAGGCATCACATATCACACCGGAAGACAGTAAACTCTATTATAAGATCGCCTGTACTTATTTTAATGAAGGACAATGGGAAAGTGCTGCAAAACAACTTGAGACAGCTTTGAAACTTCAGCGTCACCAATTAGAATATAACTTACTGATGGGTGAATGTAAAATGCAACAAGGGTTTTATAAAGATGCAATTCAATATTTTTCTGCTATAGTTACTACTCGTCCAAAAAACAAAAAAGGTTGGGAAGCACTTGTAAGATGTCTTTACAAAGCGGAATATTTTGAAGAAGCAAAAGAACAGGTAACAACCGCACTAAAAATTTCGAATGGGCAGCCTATATTTTTATATTACCTGAGTGCAGTACTTTTTGCTTTGGGAAAAACAAAAGAAGCTATTTTACAACTTGAGAATGCAATGGCAAAATCGCCTAAACAAGTAAAACAATTTGTTGAGTTAAATCCTTCTATTCTTCAAAACCATCATGTGGTTGATGTGATCTCAAGATTCAAGAGAAAGCGCTGAATATAAGAACTATTGAATAATCACTCGCTGACGATGTTCAGAGACACTCTGCCCATACTTTCCTATTTTTGCCGCCATTGCAACTTTACTGTTTAGGCAAAATTGCTATTCAATAAAATTAACTATGAATTTTAATTTAAGTAACATTCCTGATCGTAATCAGAAACCCCGGACATCAGGACTTACGATGGTGATGGACAAGGGACTTAGTATAAACGAGGCAAAGAATTTCTTAAGTGTTGCGCATCCACATGTTGATATAGTGAAGCTTGGATTTGGAACTTCATTTGTTACGCCAAACCTAAAAGAAAAGATAGAGGTTTATCAATCATATGACTTACCTATCTATTTCGGAGGTACTTTGTTTGAAGCATTTTTGATCCGTAATCAATTTGAAGATTATATAGATGTTTGTAAAGAGTATGGTATTAATTACATGGAAGTCAGTGATGGATCAATAACAATTCCTCATTCAGAAAAATGCGGATATATAGAGAAGCTCACCAAGTATGGTACAGTTTTAAGTGAAGTAGGAAGCAAAGATGCCGAACATATCATTCCACCTTACAAATGGATCGAATTGATGAGAGCTGAATTAAATGCGGGAGCCACTTATGTTATTGCAGAAGCAAGAGAGGCAGGTAATGTGGGTATTTATCGCGGTTCTGGAGAAGTGAGAGAGGGTTTGGTCCAGGAAATTTTGACGCAGATACCTGCTGAAAAAATTATCTGGGAAGCGCCGCAAAAAGCACAACAACTCTATTTTATAGAATTGATTGGTTGTAATGTAAATCTTGGAAATATTGCGCCTACGGAAATGCTCCCATTGGAAGCAATGCGGGTTGGTCTTCGTGGCGACACTTTCCATCTATTCCTGAATAAAGAAGAAGCCTGATGCGTCTATTTGGTTTGATCGGATTTCCTTTGTCACACTCTTTTTCAAAAAAGTATTTTACAGAAAAATTTGAGAGGGAAGGGTTAAATGATTGCAAGTATGAAAACTTCCCTATTGCATCAATAGATGAATTAAAAAAAGTTCTTTCTATACCCGGGCTGGAAGGGTTGAATGTGACCATTCCATATAAAGAAAAAGTTATTCCATTTCTTTATCAATCCTCTGCAGTTGTGAAAAAGATAAAGGCCTGCAATTGTATTAAAATAAAAAACGGTAAGTTATACGGGTATAATACTGATATAGCAGGGTTTGAAAGATCATTGAAAAAAAATTGGAATCCTTTTATTCATTCACATGCTCTAATTCTCGGAACCGGCGGATCAGCTAAGGCCGTAAAATATGTTTTTGATAAGTTTGATATAAAGTATAAAAAAGTTTCACGCAAGCCTTCTGCCGACAGCTATTCTTACGAACAATTGACGAAGAGTATTATTTCAAAATACAAGCTTATTGTAAATACTACCCCACTCGGAATGTTCCCAAACATTGTAGAAGCTCCGCCTATTCCATATGAATTTCTTACTTCTGAACATTTTCTTTTTGATTTGATCTACAATCCTGCAAAAACTCTTTTCCTGAAAAAAGGGGAAGAACATGGCGCTTTAATCCAAAATGGATTTGATATGCTCGAACTGCAGGCTGAGGAAAACTGGAACATTTGGAACACGGATGAAGAGCCTACAGACTTGTAATTTTTTTAATTGCTGCTTCCGGAATTACCACTACTTTTTTTTGATCATAATCATAGCAGACCATCCATGTTTTTGCAAGTGCAACCGTATACCGTTTATTATCGACTGATCTTTTCTCAAGTTTATAAAAAAGATCGAACGCAACTTTTGTGATCTCACCTACTGTGACAGAAGCAAAAACCTCATCGCCATAATAAATTTGGTTTTTGTATTCAATAGCAACATCGCTCATGATAGTTCCTACACCGCCAAAATCTAATTCAGTATAACCGCAATGAGTAAAAAATTTTGCCCTCGCTTCGTGAATGATCGAAAGAATGGTGTCGTTGCCAACATGACCGCCAAAGTTTATATCAGTGATTCTTATTGGGATATTTGTTGAAAATGAAAACTTGGCTGGCAGATCAATTTTTATTCTTGCCATTTGAATTGTTTACTCTAAAAGTAAGGAAACAGTTTATTTGTCCTGCACTGTTTTAAGTAATTCTATAAAACTGGTAAATGCATCACCCGATGAAGTGGGAAGAGAGGCGACTTTCTTTCGCCATTCATTTAATGTTTCTTTCCAGTATTCGCCTTCGCCAAACATCACTTCATAATAATCTTCAGATATTGGCTTGTTCTGCAGATGAGGAGCGAGATTTGCAAATTGAGCAGGGATCTTAACCAGTCTTCCATTTGCATTTACCATTGTTAAATAGTTCTGATCTGATGTAACCAAAGAGAGATCATCAATTGATTGTCCAAAACTATTTCCGCCCGGAGTCTCACTATTCAGCGATGCATATTGAAAATTCGATGTTTGGGCTGCTGCATAAATTTTGTTGTTCCGTGAAGCTTCAAACTTATTTCGTTTACTGTTACTGATTGTTTCTGAATTTGTCTCTGGAATGAATACTCCTCTGGAAAGATCCTGTTCTTGTGTATTCTCACTTTTCTTTTCGTTTTTAGAATTTGTATCAGTTGAGGTTTTTGTTTCTATACTATTTTGAGTTCCGGCTAAAGTATCATTCCGTTTATTATTTCTAAACACGAACCATGCAGTTATAACTATACCTATAAATATCGCAGCCGCAGCCATTCTTTTAAAATTGATAACAACTCCTCTTTTAACTGGTTCTTTTTTTTCCTCTGCACCAATTGCGATACTTATATTTCGCCAGGCAGTTGCAGGTGGTGTAAGCGCTGCATCCAATACTTTTTTTGCTATTGGATTATCTGTATTGATCTCGTCAATATCTAAAGAAAGTTTTTCCCATACCGCTGCAGGGGGCATCACTTCCATATCATACAGTCTTTTTTGTAACTCGGAGTTCATTCTACTTTTTTCTGTTTTCTGTCCCTCTCATCAAGGTGATTGATCACCATATCCTGCAGTATCATTCTTGCCCTGGCTAATTGCGATTTACTTGTTCCTTCACTGATCCCTAAAATATCACCGATCTCTTTATGTGTATATCCTTCTACCACATACATGTTGAATACTGTTCGATAACCCGGTGATAATTCTCTAATCAAATTCAAAATGTCTTTTTCACCCAGCCTGTCAAGAGCTGTCTTTTCTTTATAAGCTATCGTGTTCTCTTCTTTTTCTGCTATTGGTTTGAGGTAAGTTTTGCGGCGCAGATGCTCAATCGCTGTGTTTACAAAAATTCGTCGGATCCAACCTTCAAATGAACCTTCGCCGCGGAACCGGTTTAGGTTCTTATATATTTTTACAAAACCATCCTGAAGTACATCCTGTGCATCATCGCCATTTCCTGCATACCGGAGACAAACTGCATACATTTTCGAACTAAACCTGTTATACAGTGCTTCCTGCATTCTCCTCTCACCATTTATACAGCCCTGGATTAAGTCGTTTTCGGTGATATTATGGTTGCTTGCTGTGCTCAATTTGTGGAGTTTGTTTTCATGTTTTGCAAAAATGTGACCAATTTAGCAGCTGCCTTTGTTCTATGGTTAAATCGGTTCTTTTCTTCTATCGACATTTCAGCAAAACTTCGATTGCTACCATCAGGAATAAAGATCGGATCATAACCGAACCCTTCTGTTCCCTGCGGAGTGTCAATTATTTTACCATTACAAATGCCTTCAAATTGAGTTTCCTTTCCTTCAATTATTAAGGAAATAACTGCTCTGAATCTTGCATTTCTATTTGTCTCATTTGCCAGGTTATTTAAGACCTTTTCAATATTGTCTTTGAAAGATCTTGCCTCACCCGCATACCGGGCACTTTTTACACCCGGCTCACCATTTAATGCTTCTATTTCCAAACCCGTGTCTTCACTGAAACAATCATTGCCTGTAATTTTATAGATCGTCCATGATTTTTCAGAAGCATTTTCTTCAAGTGTATCATGCGGCTCTGGAATATCGATATCAATGTCTGCATCTTTTAATGAAACGATATCTATTTCCTTTCCACAAAAAGCTTTCAATTCTTCGATCTTATGTTGATTGTTACTGGCAAAAATTAATTTCATAGGTTAAATATCTTTTTAAGACAAACCCACAATTTCCCCTTCAATGATTTATCGGGCTCAATAACATCTAACGATGGTGATGAAACAAATACTGCATCTTTATAACCTTGTACCTGGAATTGAGGAAATATCATTGGCAAACCAAACTCAGCTGGTTCTACATCAAATAATAAAACAACCTTCGGTTTAAAGAAATCCAGAATTTCCTTGAACTCAGATGAATTGTGATCTTGAAAATTAAATATGGCTACATCAGCAAGATTCAGATTACATGCAGCCAGCAATTTTGTAAGAAAAGATAATTGTTTATCCGTTATATGAACAGCATCAGCATTGCGAACTACAACCAACGTTTTCTTTTTATTTTCTCCAAGATATTTCAGCCCCGTATTGATCTGTTCAGTTTGGTTCTTTGTTTGCGTTAAGATTTGTTGCTCCGCCTTGGTCTCTACCAATGAATTTTTAAAAAGAAAGGCAATATCAGTTGGTTCAAACTTAATGGAATTCAGGCTCATGAAAAGTCTACAAATAGGTGTTAGTTTTTTTTGTTTCTTTGTGCTTCAAATGTAAACATTTATGATTGCAAGTATGGATATAAACATTACCAAAGCAGGAAGAAGTAAGATACAGGATATAAATCTTGAAAATATGCCTTTTGGTCACTACTTCACTGATCATATGCTTGAAGCAGATTTTGAAGGAGGTGAATGGAAAAACATAGAGATAAAACCGTATCAACCATTTTTATTGAGTCCATCGGCGGCAGTGTTTCATTATGGGCAAGCGATCTTTGAGGGGATAAAGGCGTATAAGAATCAAAATGGGGAGGCATTTATCTTCAGGCCTTATGATAATTTCAAACGTTTTAATATTTCAGCTGAAAGAATGCAAATGCCCACAGTGCCGGAAGAGTTGTTTATTGAGGGAATGAGGAAGTTAATTGATATCGATAAAAACTGGATACCTCAAAAACATGACCATTCACTTTATATAAGACCAGTAATGTTCTCGTCTGATGAAATTATTGGCGTACGACCTTCTGAAAATTATAAGTTTTTTATTATACTTAGTCCAACTGGCCCTTATTATGCGGCTCCTATGCGTATCTATGTTGAAGAAAAATATGTAAGAGCAGTGGAAGGTGGAGTAGGTTATGCAAAAACTTCTGGCAACTATGCTGCTGCTATGTATCCAACTGCTCAGGCTAAAAAACAAGGATATGACCAGGTATTGTGGATGGATGCAATAGAACATGAATATGTCCAGGAATGTGGAACCATGAATGTTTTTTTTGTGATTGGCAACAAAGCAATGACTCCAGACTTGAAAAGTGGAACAATACTGGACGGTGTGACAAGGGCAAGTGTAATTACCCTGTTAAAAGAGATGGGCTATAAAGTAGAGGAAAGACCCATTAGCATTCATGAGATCATTGATGCTTATAAAGCTGGCGTACAAGTGGAAGCCTTTGGGGCAGGTACTGCTGCCACCATTTCTCCTATTAAGGAGCTTAGGTACAAAGATCTTGTAATGAATTTTGATGTGGAAAAATGGAAAGCTGCTCCGGCGATCAAAACCACAATGTCTGAGATCAGGGAAGGACTTCGGGAGGATAAGTATAATTGGATGTGGAAGATTTGATCTTCAACGATAAATAAAAAATAGAGATCCCAATTGCTGAAAAGTCGTTGGGATTTATCATTTTCCTGAACGCTTTAAAAACTTTAGAATTTGATATTTGTTTTTTGGTTTTTACCCCATTGGCCATTACCTTTGCCCCCCTTCGGGAAATAAACCCCGAAGCAATTAAAAGGTTCCAGAATGCCTACAATTCAACAGTTAGTTCGCAAAGGAAGAGAAATCATCAAAGCCAAAAGCAAATCAAGAGCTTTGGATAGCTGCCCGCAACGTCGCGGCGTTTGTACAAGGGTTTACACAACTACTCCTAAAAAGCCAAACTCGGCTCTTAGAAAAGTTGCCAAAGTTCGATTAACAAATAAAGTTGAGGTTATCGCTTACATTCCCGGTGAAGGACATAATCTCCAGGAACACTCTATTGTGTTGATCCGTGGAGGTCGTGTTAAAGATTTACCAGGTGTTCGTTATCATATTGTTCGTGGTTCATTGGACACAGCTGGTGTAAAAGACCGCAAAAAAAGCCGTTCTAAATACGGTACGAAAAGAGAAAAAGTAAAAAAATAATCCTTCGTTTCACTCAGGATGACAAAGGAAAATAAAAATTATAAAGTAATATTCTGACATGCGTAAAGCCCAAGCAAAAAAATTACCCTTAGCTCCGGATCCAAAATTCAATGATAAATTGGTTACTCGTTTTGTAAACAATATCATGTGGAGCGGAAAGAAAAGTACTTCATTCAACACTTTTTATGATGCTTTAACTAAAGTAGCAAAGCAAACAGGAGAAGAAGGTTATGATGTGTGGAAAAAAGCGTTGGCAAACATTACACCATCTGTTGAGGTTCGCAGCCGTCGTATTGGTGGCGCAACTTTCCAGATCCCCACAGAAGTTCGTACTGACAGAAAGATCTCATTAAGCATGAAATGGCTAATTCGCTACAGCCGTGAAAGAAACGGTCGCAGCATGTCTGATAAGCTTGCAGCTGAGATTGTATCGGCAGCAAAAGGTGAAGGATCAGCTTTCAAAAAGAAAGAAGATACACACCGCATGGCAGAAGCCAACAAGGCATTTGCCCACTTTAAAGTATAAGTAAGAAAAATGATTGATATAAAAGCCATCCAACCGGGTGGATTTTTCTTTTTAAAGATGTTCACAAAATTGAATTTAACTAGCTGTTTCTAAGGAAAACAATCTGGAAAACTTCCTGGTTATCATTGCTTGACTGATTACTTTTTATTCATACCTTTGCGCCTCCAAATTATAAAGGAAAAAATCACATGGCAGACTTAAAATTTCAAAGAAACTTCGGTATTGCCGCACATATTGATGCTGGTAAAACCACTACTACAGAACGTATACTTCGTTATACTGGAATGATCCATAAAATCGGTGAGGTACATGATGGTGCGGCTACTACTGATTGGATGGAACAGGAAAAGGAAAGAGGTATCACTATTACTTCAGCGGCAGTTAGCTGTCAGTGGAATTTTCCAACAGTAAAAGGAACAGTAGACGCTAATACAAAAAAATATTCTTTTAATATTATCGATACTCCGGGTCACGTTGATTTTACAGTAGAAGTAGAACGTTCAATGAGAGTATTGGATGGATTGATCGCATTGTTTTCTGCTGTAGATGGTGTAGAACCACAGTCTGAAACTGTATGGCGCCAGGCAAATCGCTACAATGTTCCGCGTATTGGGTTTGTAAATAAAATGGATCGTGCAGGTGCTGACTTTTTGAATGTGGTAAAACAGGTTCGTGAGATGCTTGGTTCTAAAGCTGTGCCTTTGCAACTTCCTATCGGCGCTGAAGATGATTTTAAAGGAGTAGTTGACCTGGTAAAAATGAAAGGCATTGTGTGGCATATGGAAACAGAAGGAATGACCTTTGATGAAATTGATGTACCTGCTGACATGTTAGAAGAAGCAAAAGAATGGAGAGCACAGTTAGTAGAAGCAGTTGCTGAATATGATGATAAATTATTGGAAAAGTTTTTTGATAACCCTGATTCGATCAGCGAGAATGAAATACATGAAGCTATCCGCAAAGCAACAATTGATCTGAGCATTGTACCTATGATGTGCGGATCTTCATTTAAAAATAAAGGAGTACAAACTGCACTTGATGCAGTTTGCAGATATTTGCCTGGCCCGTTAGACATAGAACCTGTTAGTGGTGTGAATCCGGATACTGGCGAAACAGAAACCCGCAAACCGGATATCAAAGAACCATTTGCTGCTCTGGCATTTAAGATCATGACTGATCCATTTGTGGGTCGTTTAGCTTTCTTTCGTGTTTATTCTGGTCATTTAGATGCAGGCTCTTATGTTCTTAATGTAAGAAGTGGTAAAAAGGAACGTATCAGCCGTATCATGAAAATGTTTGCAAACAAACAAAATCCTATTGATTTTATTGAAGCCGGGGATATTGGTGCCGCTGTGGGATTCAAAGAGATAAAGACGGGAGATACACTATGTCACGAAGATCATCCCATCACTTTGGAAAACATGTTTATTCCAGAGCCGGTTATTTCCGTGGCAATTGAACCCAAAACACAAGCAGACGTAGATAAAATGGGATTAGCAATTTCAAAGTTGATAGAAGAAGATCCCACACTCCGTGTAAAGACAGACGAAGAAACTGGTCAAACTATCCTGAGTGGTATGGGCGAACTTCACCTGGAGATCATTGTTGATCGTATGCGCAGAGAGTTTAAAGTAGAAGTAAACCAGGGTGCGCCGCAGGTTGCTTACAAAGAAGCATTCCAGGCCACAGTCGAACATCGTGAGACATTGAAAAAACAAACTGGTGGTCGCGGTAAATTCGCTGATATAGTATTTGAATTAGGACCAATTGATGCTGAATGGAAAGCTGAGAATCCTGATAAGCAATATCAATTCGTAAACGATCTGTTTGGTGGATCAATTCCCCGCGAATTTGTTCCTGCTATTCAAAAAGGTTTCGAACAAGCAATGACTACGGGTGTACTGGCAAGCTATCCGGTTGACAATATGAAGATCCGTGTATTTGACGGAAGTTTCCATGCTGTTGACTCTGATTCTATGTCATTCGAACTTTGTGCTAAAGCTGGTTTCCGTGAAGCAGCAAGAAAAGCAAAACCGGTTTTGCTTGAGCCAATAATGAAGATAGAAGTAGTAACTCCTGATCAATACATGGGTGATGTTACAGGTGATTTGAATAGAAGAAGGGGAATGTTAGAAGGAATGGATAACCGTGCAGGGGCACAGGTTATTAAAGCGAAAGTTCCATTAAGTGAAATGTTTGGTTATGTTACGCAACTTCGTTCATTGAGTTCTGGTCGTGCATCATCAACAATGGAATTCAGTCATTACTCACCTGCACCATCTGGTATCGCAGAAGAAGTAATTGCAAAAGTGAAAGGCAAAGTGAATGCATAATTGATTTAAAAAATAATTATAAGTAAACCCGACAGTAATGTCGGGTTTTTTGTTTCGTAATATTACCTGCATCGATTTTTTTCGATGATCGAAGTCAAGAAGATTAATTAATAAGTATTACTGCATAACGTTTTTTATTCTGTGCGGTTCATTGATAATCTGGAGAATGAATGACCATCAATTGATTTTCTTTATTTGGCACTAATCTTGATTTATGCGTACTACTAAAAATCAAATATGAGAACTACATTGATCATTTCCGTACTGATTCTATCCTTTGTTTCGCTAACCGTACTTAATTCATGCAAAAAAAATAGCACCAATGATGGTAATGCCAGGCTCCAGGTTTATTTAACTGATGATCCTGGAGATTACGAGGCTGTCTACATAGATGTAAAAGATGTACAGATAAATGTAACGGGTGACAGTGCAAATGGATGGCAAAGTTTGCAAAATGTGCATGCAGCCGCTTATGATCTATTGAAACTGGTAAATGATGATGATACTTTGCTTGCTTATGCAAACATACCTTCAGGAAGATTGCATCAAATGAGATTGATACTTGGCACTGAAAACTATGTAAAGATCCAGGGAACTTCACAATTAATAAAACTCGAAACTCCCAGTGCACAGCAAAGCGGTTTAAAATTAAATATACAGCAGGATGTTTTGGATGGAATTCTTTATACTATCACACTTGATTTTGATGTAGCAAAATCGATAGTGAAGACAGGAAATAATAAGTACATTCTTAAACCAACGATCAGAACTATTCTGAATGCGGCTGGTGGAAGTATTAAAGGTGTGGTGATGCCGAAAAATTTTCAATCTGCAGTGTACGCGGTACAAGGCGTTGACACAGTTGCCAGCACATTTACTGATTCAGATGGTGGTTACTTGCTTCGTGGATTAGCAGCAGGTACTTATGGCGTTTTTTATAAACCTTCTAATGTTATCTATAAAGACTCGTTACGAACAAATATTTCAGTTTCAACCAATGCTATAACAAAAGTTGATACTACTTTCCTTCATCAATAAATTGATCTATGAAAATCTGAAAAGCCATCCCGTTTTGGGGTGGCTTTTAGTTTTAATTAATAGCTTTCCTGATTCGTAATAATTTTTCCAAAAGCGGAGCAAGCAGATCAAGTTTGAGCATATTAGCACCATCGCTTTTTGCTACAGCTGGGTTTGGATGTGTTTCAATAAATAATCCGTCGGCTCCAGTGGCAATAGCAGCCTTTGCAATTGTTTCTATCATTTGAGGATTACCGCCAGTGATGCCGGCAGATTGATTTGGCTGTTGAACGCCGTGTGATCGCATAATGGGGATGCTTCTGTAATCAACAACAAGATCCTGGTAACCGAATGTAGTACCTCTTTCAGTCAAAATGATCTTATCGTTTCCTGCGTTTCTAATTTTATCAACGGCAAATTTCATCGCTTCTCCACTTACAAATTGACCTTTCTTTACATTAACGATCTTTCCTGTTTTTGCAGCGGCTTCCAAAAGATCTGTTTGACGACATAAAAAAGCAGGTATTTGTAAAATGTCAACATGCTGTGCGGCCAACACTGCTTCTTCTTTTGCATGTATATCAGTTGTTGCAGGTAAAAGAAATTTTTTCTTTACATGATTGATCATTCCCAATGCGAGATCATCACCAAGGCCGACAAATGAAGTACCGCTTGTACGATTTGCTTTTCTATATGATGCTTTGAATATATATGGAATACCAAAATTTTTACAAATAGAATAAACTTTATCAGCTACTTCCATGATCAAATCTTCACTTTCAACAACACATGGACCTGCGATAAGAAAGAAGTTTTTTTCATCATATGATTGCCCATCGAATATATCTTTCAGGAATTTTTCCATAGCGGCAAAGGTAGGAGTGAGAATCGGAATTTGTGATTTGGAATTTGGGATCTGGAATTTGACATTTGTTGCATAATACAGTTTATGGTAAAAGAAAAGTTACTTGTGATTGGTGCATCGGGACAGATAGGAGTAGAGTTGACATTGGCCTTACGAAAAATATATGGCAATGGAAATGTTATTGCATCTGACTTACGTGAACAAAATCCTTTGCTTGAGGGCACCGGTCCTTATGTGAGTCTTGATGTAATGAATAAAGAAATGCTGCATGTACAGGTAATAAGACAAGGTATTACCCAGGTCTATCATTTGGCAGCAATTCTTTCAGCAACGGGAGAAAAAAATCCCAGCCTGGCATGGCATTTAAATATGCAGGGCTTACTGAACGTTCTTGATATTGCAAGAGAAGAAAAAATGCATAAAGTTTACTGGCCATCTTCTATTGCAGTGTTTGGTCCCACTAGTCCAAAAAAGAATTGCCCGCAACAAACCATAATAGAACCAACAACCGTTTACGGTATCAGTAAATACGCAGGAGAATTTTGGTGCAATTATTTTTATCAGCGTTTTGGAGTTGATGTTCGCAGTTTAAGATATCCCGGATTGATTTCTTATAAATCTCCCCCGGGTGGTGGCACCACTGATTATGCAATAGAGATATTTCATGAAGCATTGGAAGAAAAAAAGTATGAATGTTTTTTAGATGAGAATACTTATTTACCGATGATGTATATGCCCGATGCGATCCGGGCTACTATTGAATTGATGGAAGCGCCGGCAGAAAAAATTTCAGTAAGAACGTCTTATAATATATCAGGAATGAGTTTTTCGCCGAAAGAAATAGGAGCCGAAGTAAAAAAACATATCCCTGATTTTAGTATCTCCTATAAACCGGATTACCGGCAGGCAATTGCCAACAGTTGGCCACAAAGCATTGATGACTCTGTGGCAAGAAAAGATTGGGGTTGGAAAGAGGAATATGATTTGCCGGCAATGACAAAAGATATGTTCGATAATCTTTAAAATTGTAATATGTCAGGACTATTTTCCCGGAAAAGACTTACTTACCAATACTTCGAAAAGAGAAATATCAGCCTAATTATCACCAATTAGAGGCTGGTACGAAATAAAGATCACTATTCTGTAAAGTATTTAACATGCCTGCCAACTTTTTGGCAGGTTTTTTTGTCTTTTACCGATATTGCACATTGAAAAATATTTAAATGAAAGTACTTGTATTGATATGTAGTTTGATACTTAGTTTATTATCGGCTATGGGACAAAAAGAATTAGCTCCTAATTACAGAGCTTATGTTGTAAGGCCAGACAGTAATACCGTCGTTTTTAATATGCAGGTGAGTAAAGAAAAGACAGGTACTTATTTTTATATAATCAATGCAGATGAAAAAATTAAAGTAGGACCTGTTTCTCTTACAAATGATTCAGTAAATTTTGCTATGCCGGTTTTTGAATCATCTTTTAAAACAAAAAGAAATGCTGATGGAAGTTTCCAGGGAATTTGGAACAAGGGCACGACCGGCGAATTTCAGAACTGGCCGTTTTATGCATATCCCAATCAACTCTACCGCTTTACAAAAACACAGGGAAGTGCTTTATATAATATCAGTGGCAAATGGGATGTTACGATCACAAGACCAAACGGCACTCCAAGAAAGGCACTAGCTGAGTTTGAACAGTCAGGCGATAAACTTACTGGCAGTTTCTTAACTCCTTCCGGCGATTATCGTTTTTTAGAAGGCATCGTTACGGGTGATTCATTAAAGCTATCAACATTTGATGGTTCACATGCTTATACTTTTTATGCGAAGATCGCAAGTGCTGAAAAGATCACAGGCGGACTTTATTTAGCAGGCTATAGTGGTAAAGAAACATGGTCTGCTGTAAAAGATAATAATGTAAAAGAGCCACAGCAGGAGCAGCCAACCAAATTAAAGCCAGGAGAAAGCAAACTCAATTTTACTTTCAATGATCTTGAAGGAAAACCCGTTTCCATAAACGATGAAAGATTCAAAAATAAAGTTGTGGTCGTACAATTAATGGGAAGTTGGTGTCCTAACTGCATGGATGAAACGAAATTTCTGAGTGATTTTTATAATAAGTATCGAAGCAAAGGCGTGGAAATAGTTTCGCTTGCTTATGAATACTCAACAGATATAGAACGTTCGAGAAAAAGCCTTAGTAAATTTCAGAAGCTATTTAATGTACAATATCCAATGTTGATAACCGGTGTTACTTCAACTGATGAACAAAAAACAGAGAAGACCTTGCCTCAGCTTAGTTCTATACAATCATTCCCTACAAGTATTTTTCTTGACAGGAAAGGAAATGTAAAAGAAGTTCACAGTGTATTCTATGGACCTGGCACCAAACAATACTTTGAAGAATACAAAAAGATCTTCACAAATATTGTGGAGGGGTTGCTAAAGGAAAAGAATTGAGTTGTGAGTAGTGAGTTGTGAATGGTCACTACTCATAAACATCAATCACAAGTCACCATTGATCATTCACGTAAGCTCAGTAGAATTTTTGTAGTACAAGAGTGCCCCGATATTCATCGGGGTTTCGCTTCGCTCAACGACAGATGCCATGAAAAATAGAACGATAAACTGAGCGTAGCAACAGTCGTTCAATAGAATTACAAAAGCTGGCTCCAGAAAATTATAACTCCCTTATCCAAATATTCCGGAAACTGGTAAGATGAGAATGATCTTGTAACATGAGTGGTTCTTTTGCATCATGCTTTTCATAAAAAGGTGACCCAATATATTCGGTATTGCCCCAGATGGTTGTGTTGTTTTGAACCAACACTCCATTTTGTATTACCGTAATGTGGGCGGGTATGACCACCGAACCATTATCACTGAATCGTGGTGCAGTAAATACAATATCATAGGTCTGCCATTCGCCGGGAGCTTTGCATACGTTTACCAGCGGCGGAGTTTGTTTATACATACTTCCTGCCTGGCCATTTACATAGGTTTTATTTATGTTGTTGTAGTTGTCGAGCACCTGCAATTCATAACGGCCCATCAGGAAAACACCGCTATTGCCGCGGTCCTGATTTTCTCCTTTTACATTTTTATCAATGCGCCATTCGATGTGCAACTGGCAATCGCCAAATTTTTGTTTTGTTTGTATGGCGCCTGTGCCGGGCTTTACTGTCAGCGCATTATCAGCTACTGTCCATTTTGCCTCATCACCATTTGCATGTTGCCAACCGCTGGCTGACGTACCATTAAATAATATAATGGCATCCGAGGGAGCGTCGGCATTGGTTTTGCCGGGAGTAACCACTTTCACTTCGGGTTTCCATATTTCAGTTGTAGGCGGGTCTTTCTGTGCAAAAAGATTAGTGTTTGCAATGATGGCTGCGCAAATAATAACAGATCGTTGTAACTGCATAAAATGTTTTTAGAATGGGAAGGTAAATAATTTAATAGTTCAATTGTTTGATTTTTTAGAAGTGTGACCTCTAAATAGGATTCTGGTAAAACACATATAAAAATGATATTACTTCTCTTGTGACTCCAGGAGTATTTTTTTGATCAGCACAATCTGACCTAAATGATAATGAGTATGCTCAATGATGCCATGGAGGTTTCTGTAATAGGTGCCATATTTTTCATCTGAAAAAATCTCTCCAAGTTTGCTTTCCGGCAATTGTTCTATCAGTTTGGCAAAATTTTCAGCATCGTTCCATGTCTTGTTTAATAAATTTTCCCAATCCTCCTGGCTTTGGATCGGCGTAAGATCAAAACTATACTTGTCGTGGGCAGTGAGTGGCTCGCCTTTTAAAACCATTGTGATTGCACTTACATAATAATTTATATGAAAAACAAGAGTTGCAATTGTGTTTAATGAATAAATTTTTGTTGTGGCTTGTTGCCAGGTTAAACCAGTCAACGTTTCTTTAAGATTAACTGATGTCCAGTTTTTTCCAAAATGAACATCTCTGAAATGTTTTGCTATTTGAGCTGTTAGGTTCATGCTGGTAAAATATTGTTGATGAAATTTTACTAATCATTTAATCCTTTACCATTTAAAATTTGCTTCATTGATTTTTCAATCCTTGATTCCCTCGTTTTGGATTGTTTAGGTTGAGAAAAATAAAATATATAGGCTCTTTGCCGTCCCGGTGTTAATGCATCAAAAGCTTTTTTCAGAGTTGTGTTTTTATCTAATCTTTTTTGAAACTCTTCAGGAACCTTGAATTCTGATGTCTTTTTTAATTTCACTTTTAAACCAGCTCTTTCTACTTCAATAGCTTCATAAACATAAGCCTTCAGAATTTTTTCCATCTTCACAATTTCTTTAGCATTGGTGAAACGTATCTGTCTTGCCGATTGTACATTCTTAGTTTGCTGAATCAAAATACCATTGGGATCGTTTAACAAGGCACCTTTGAAAAACAAAAGAGCACAGTATTCTTTAAATCCATGAATCAATACAATGTTTGTGTTCTCAAATGTGTAGCAAGGACAGCCCCACTTTAATTCTTCGATCAGGCCGCAATCGAGAATGATCTTTCTTAATTTCTCATATTCTTTTTGCCATTGTGTGTCCTGGCTAAAGAACCAATCAACCTTAGGATTCATTTCACTCATCGTCAAATATGTTTTTGTTACACTTTTAGTGAGCCGCGAAAACCCCTGGCAGCATAGTAAGAATCTGCACCATTGTGACATAAGAAAACAGTGTCGTAGCGACGATCACAAAAAACGGCACCACCGAGTTTCCTGATCTCAGAAGGAGTTTTTACCCAGCTCGATGTTTTTGTATCGAAATTTCCAAGTTTCTGCAAAGCTCTATATTCTTCTTCTGATAAAATTTCAATTCCCATGTCGGATGCCATATTGATAGCGCTGTCTTTTGGTTTATGTTCTTTTCTTTTCTCCAAAGCTTCATGATCATAACAAACACTTCTGCGATCTCCGGGGCTTTCCGCTGAGCAATCATAAAAAATGTACTCACCAGTTTTTTTATTATAACTAACAACATCTGGTTCACCCCCTGTTTCTTCCATTGCATTGAGCGACCATAATTTTTCAGTATTAGCCTGCAGCTTCGCATATACTTTGGCCCACTCAAGACCTTTATGCCGGCTCATGTTTTTTTCAAACCGGGCTTTTAAAGTGTTGAGTAGTTCTTCACGCTGTTTTGTTGACAATTCTTTTTTCATCCTATTCATTTATTAAAATTAACTGAAATGAGTTTTCTATCCGCAAAAAATTGCATCAAAAGAGAAAGCATTATATACACGTATCATTCAGGAAGATTTATCTTTAGCATCTACATGAATTTATTTACTGATAAAGCGGTTATTATTGTTACTTGTCCTAAACGGCTGGCACCTTACCTGGAGCAGGAAGTAAAAGATCTTGGATTTATAACCGAAGAAACATTTGTAACAGGGGTACGCATCTACGGCACTATTAATGATTGTATAAAATTAAACCTGAATCTTCGTTGTGCCAGCCAGGTACTTCATAGCCTGAAAAAATTCGAAGCAGAAAATGCGGATGATATTTATAATGATCTTGTTGATTACCCATGGGAGAATATTTTACCAGAGCCGGGTTATTTTTCCATCACCAGCAATGTAAATAATCCTACTATTAATAACAGCATGTTTGCTAACCTGCGGGTAAAAGATGCAATAGTTGACAGGTTACGTGAAAAAAGAGGCATACGTCCATCAACGGGTTCGGCGCTTACCGGTGCTGTCATCAACCTGTTTTGGAAAAATGAAAATGCAGAAATATTTATTGATACATCAGGCGGTTCTTTAGGCAGGCATGGTTATCGAAAAATACCGGGCCAGGCGCCTATGCTGGAAGCATTGGCTGCCGCAACTATTTATGCTACACAATGGGATAAAAGATCACCATTTGTAAATCCTATGTGCGGGTCAGGTACAGTCGCCATTGAGGCAGCTATGATCGCTACCAACAGGCGACCGGGATTATTCAGAACCAATTATGCTTTTATGCATTTGCAGGGATATGATGAATCGGTTTATTTGCAGGAAGATGCTTTACTGGAAAAACAAATTGTCGATGTGCCCGGTCTTCGAATCATCGCTACAGATTATAGCGCCAGGGCAATTGAAAATGCAAGGAAGAATGCAATTGCAGCAGGCGTAGCCAACCTCATCGATTTTGCTGTTTGTGATTTTGGTAAACCCGGAATATGGAGAACGATTGGGTGACGTTAATAAACTGGAAGGAACCTATAGCCGTATTGGTGATTTTATGAAACAGAAATGCGGTGGATATTTTGGTTATGTTTTTACTGGTAACCTTGACCTCGCAAAAAAAATAGGATTGAAAGCCAAACGGCGGATAGAATTTTATACCAGTACTATTGATTGCCGCTTGCTCGAATATGAATTATATAGCGGAAGCCGGGCGGCACCAAAAGAAGTAAAAGAAGAACAGTAATTGTAAATTAATCCGTTTACCGGATTTTTCAAAAACACTTCAGTCTTTTCCTTTGCGCTTCTTTGCGTTTTACTTTTGTTTTTCTTTGCGGTTAAAATTTTACCGCAAAGCCGCAAAGGGTTCGCAAAGAAAACGCAAAGAATAAAACATAGATCAACTCTTTATTAAAATAATAATAGTATTACCATATGGATATTTCAACACTGCAAAAAATTGTAAGAGACAGGTATTTTAAAACAGATAATGAAAGAGGTATTTATCACACTGCTTTATGGTTTCATGAAGAAGTGGGAGAACTTTCGGCTGCAATAGCCAGTGGGGATATTCAAAATGCAAAAGAAGAACTGGGAGATGTGTTGATGTGGTTATTAACCTTAGCCAATCTTTTGAGTGTGGATATGGAAGAAGTTGTCAAAGAATATTTAAATAACCCCAGAAAACTTCCATCAAAATAGAGAAGCTGTCGATTTTACCAGATAGTGTCTCAATTTGCTTTTTAACCACAGAGACATTGAGTTCACAGAGAAGCACAGAGATTATCGCCGTGTAACTTAGTGTCTTTGTGTCTCCGTGGTTCAATTTTAATTTTAAACAGAGACACTACTTTACTTCGCAACCGCGATCTTTACTTTCTTATTCTTTATTTTCTGGTCTTTGATCAGCTGCAGTGTGTGGCTGACCTTTATTTTCTTTACTGCTACAAAAGAAAAAAAGTCTTTTGCTTCGATCAAACCAATATCTTCTTTTTTTAGCTGGCCTTTATTGGATAGAAATCCAACGATATCAATTTTATTCACCTTATCTTTTTTCCCGGCAGCAATAAATAAAGTTGACCATTGTGGTTTATCCGGGAGGGTGCTGGTTTCCGGCAGTTCTATCTTTTCTGATTCTGCATCAACATATTCCGGCAATTCTTCCTCGGGGGATAAAATAAGAATAGCAGTGCCACTGGCATCCATCCGTGCAGTTCTTCCATTGCGGTGTGTAAAAATATCTTCGCTGCCCGGTAAATGATAATGAATGATGTAGCGGATATTAGCTATATCAAGTCCCCTTGATGCAAGGTCAGTTGTTACCAATACATTGGACGTTCCATTTCTGAATTTACAAAGGGCAGCATCTCTTTCCTGTTGCTCCATGGCACCATGATAAAATACATTGATAATATCTTTTTCTTTCAGCCATTTGCTGGTTCGTTCTACTGATTCGCGGTGATTACAGAAAACTATTGTGGACCGGTTATCCAGCATACAGATCAGCCGGAAAAGTGTTTCTAATTTATCTTTTCCATCACTCATTAATATCTTAACCGCAAGTCCTGTATCCGCATCTTTATCATTTTGAAAATCCAGCTTGACCAGGTTATCTGTATTTATAAAGCCAGGAATTTCCAATGCATCTGTCGCAGAGATCAATATTCTTTTTGTTAATGATCTTAAAGAACCTATTATAAAAGACATCTCATCCTGGAAACCCAGTTCTAATGATTTGTCAAATTCATCCAGCACCAATGTTTCAATTGTATCAATAGTGATATTTCCTCTTCTTATATGATCAGCTAACCTGCCCGGTGTGCCTATCAATAATGCGGGGGGCTGCTTCAGGTTATTTTCTTCTGTTTCTCTTAAGTGGCCGCCATAGCAACAGGTAACTTTAAGATCAGTGCCCATACTTTTAAATACAGATTCGATCTGCAAAGCCAGTTCACGGGATGGCACAATGATAATGGCTTGTGTATTTGTATTCGCCGGTTTTAATAATTTGATCAGCGGTAACAGGTAGGCCAATGTTTTGCCTGACCCGGTAGCTGATAAAAGCAGTACATTATCGTTTTTATCAATAGCTTCTATGGAAGCCAATTGCATTTCATTGAGCGACTTGATCTTTAATTTTGATAAGATACTAGTAGTGGAAATTTTTGTTGTGGGCATAATGGCAAAAATAAGCTAGTTGTGTTTGCCGGGAAGAAGTGATTCTCTGCAATAAGCAAATATTGCCGAAGTGGGGGAGTTTGGAATACGTCAACTAATGCTCAATAGAATTTTGTCCGCTGGTATGCCTATTTTGGCAATACCATGTAGCGGTAGTGCATCTGCCAGCTTACAGAAAACGCTGCCTTTTATTTCAGTCCACGGGTAATTAATGAAGCTTTTTGATTTACTTCATAGTCGACAGAAGAAACATTTTTTACATACGGTCTGCTTATAACTGCTTTTACAAGTTCAGAATGCATGAAGTCTTCCATTGCAGTTTTGTTTTCCCACAAATAGAAGCCACCAAAAGAATTTTTTTCTTCGTCTGCCAACCAAACCTTTGAGATAAGACCTTTCACATTTGCCAGAATGGGAGCGTCTGGTTCGACCATTTGTTTCAAATATTCCGCCTGGGAAATATTGTTTAATTGATAGGTGATGAGTTGTGCTTGCATTATTTTATTTTTTAAATTAATAATGACGCAAAAGTAAAATTATTCTATTACCTAAAAAATGCGGCATTGCGGTCAGGGCTTGCCGATGTACCGGCATTAGCATTCCGTCAGCCTAAATTTATTACAAAAGTCCAATAGATTTTTTTGTTGAGCACTTGTTCGTCAGCCGGTATATTGGCAAACCCATGTTATGCGCTGGCATTTATTGTGATTCATCGCAACTTCGTTTCTCATTGCTTTTGGAATTATGTTTTCAAACATTAGAAAAACATTATCAAATTCTTTTGTTCTTCATCATTTCTAACCCCAAAAAAAGTGAGACTATCAACTAAATGGTTTAAATGATTCTCAAAATGATTTATATGCATGATTTCATAACTTACGTTACCTGAAAAGGGTTCAACAATATCAAAATGATATTTATTTTCAAGATATTCTTCCTTGTCTATAACGTAAATCATTTTTATATTATTAGCTAAACATTTTTTGAGTTTTCTATCATCTCTTTTTTTATTCTCTTTAAATGATTGATTTGCCCATTTTTTACCTTTTCCTGCAAAATCAATTGGTTTAAAATGTTGAATTCCTTGACATTCAATTGCTATGTTGTGTTCTGGAAGATAAAGGTCCAATGATTGTTTTCCTAACCATTTAAACCTCTTTAGTCTTTCATATTTTACATTTTGTTTATCCAAAATAGATGCAAGTTCTCTCTCTAATTTAGATTCATTACAAATAGGGCAACCACTTTTTCTTGATAAATGACTATTAGGTGTAACCTTAAACTCACCATGTATTGGGCAGATAAGACAAACTTTCTTCTGTCCATTTATATATTCAACTTTTGAGTAATCATACTTCTCACCAAACAACTCTTTTGCTTTATTAATAAAAGATTCTTTACCCATAGCTCTATCTTTCGCCATTTGGTCGAAATGACATTTAGGGCAATCACAACCTTGTAAATGTTGGTTTGCGATTTGTTTAAATTTTCCATGAACAGGACAAATAATTTCTACTTTATCAGTAGCATTAAAACACTGACTCTTAGAATAGTCATACTTATTTCCATGAATTTTTTTAGCATTTTTTATAAAATAAACAGTATTATACTTATTTACTTTAGATTTAGCTATTTCCCTTCCACATTTTCTACATCCACATTTTAGCCTAATGTGATTTTGGGGTACTTGGGTAAACTCCCCATGAATAGGGCATAAAATTGTAATTGGAGTGTAAGTATTTTTCCATTCAACTTTAGAATAATCATATTTATCCCGATGTATTTCTTTAGCTTGGGTAATAAATGTTTCTAAAGTAGTTAATCTATACTTTCCACGCTTATATTGCCAAGCACATTTTGGGCATCCATTTTCAGATAAGTGATTTGTTGGTGACTGATAAAACTCTCCATGTTCTGGACATATTATACAAACCTTTGTGTGGCTACCAATATATTGCACTTTGGAATAATCAAATTTATTACCATGTATTTTTATTGATTTTTCTATAAATTCAGATGTGCTATTTTGAAGATTTTTACTCATTACTTACATATGTCATTGGAATTACTTATTAAGGCTTGACTTCTCTCTGAACAGTTGCCCGATTGCGCATAACATATAAATATATGGACAAATCGAAATTTGTAAAACTCCAAACTATTGGGAACCAATTGTAATTTGTTCCTATTTATGTTGGGTTGGCCGCATTTATGAACAATTAAATGTCATAGGCAGCGGTTCATTTACTTATCAAATAAAACATTTCCGCTATCAAGGTCGTAATAAGCGCCGATGATCTTTATTTCATTCTTGTCAACGAGAGATTTTAAAACTGGAGTGGATGATCTCAAAAAATTAACGCCATGTGCAATATTAGCTTTAACTAAAGTGTCAATATTTGATCTTAAGCTATCCGGAATATTTTTTTCTTCCTCTTCAGCAGCTATATAGTCTACTAATGTTTGAATATGGTCATCATGTTTTTCATGTCCGGATGTTGCATATGCCTGGATAGCGCCACAGTTTTCATGACCCAATACAACGACCAGTTTGCAATGAAGATGTTCAACAGCATACTCAATACTTCCT
Organism: Bacteroidota bacterium; assembly: GCA_005882975.1. Taxonomy (GTDB): domain Bacteria; phylum Bacteroidota; class Bacteroidia; order Chitinophagales; family Chitinophagaceae; genus VBAS01. The sequence continues at coordinate 42,425 of VBAS01000064.1, forward strand.
AATTCATAGTCCCCAATTACGTTGCCGGCTGTACGTATGGAAAAAACATCACCCAATCCCTGGTCAAATATTAATTCTGGTGGTAGTCGTGAGTCAGAACAACTAACAACAACAACAAAAGGGTTTTGTCCCTTTTTTAAATCTCTGATCCTATCCAATGTTTCATCCGGATGTACAGGATGCCCACTTACAAATTTTTCATTTCCTGCTTTCAATTTGTCTTGTGGTGCCAGTGTATTGCCCTGATCTTTTTCCTCCTTTTGGTTGCAGGAACAAAGTAAGCTGATGAATAATATTGGTAGTATAAGTTTCATTTTATTATAATTTCATAATCCTAATACTTCTTTCATACTGTAAATTCCTTTCCTTCCTTTTAAAAACTCTGCGGCGAGCACAGCACCAAGTGCAAAACCTTTTCTTGTATGTGCAGTATGTATGATCTCAATATCATCAATACCGGATGAGTATTTTACTTTGTGTGTGCCAGGAGCGGGGTCAATACGTTCACTGAGTATTTCTAACTCTTCCGGGTTGTCGCTTATATGGTTTGCCCATTTTGTTTTGCGGGGAATATTTTCCAGCACTTGCTCAGCAAGAGTAATGGCTGTACCACTTGGAGCATCTTTTTTTGCTGTGTGATGGATCTCTGTTAATTGTATCTCGTAATCTTGATGATCTCTCATCAAAGAAGCAAGTCTTTTATTTACTTCAAAAAAAATATTTACACCCCCACTGAAATTGCTGGCGTATAAAAATGCACCACTATTTTTTTTACAATCATTTTTTATTTCATCTAATTTCTCTAACCAGCCAGTAGAACCGCAAACTGTAGCGGTACCAAACTGCATTAGTTTTTTTACGTTTTCAAATGCGCTATGTGGTCCTGTAAATTCAATTGCAACATCAGCCTTTGCCAGGTTTTCTTTGGTGAACTGATCAGCATTATCAACATCGATCTTTAAAACAATGGTATGGCCACGCTGCAAAGCAATCTCTTCGATCGCTTTTCCCATTTTGCCGTAACCGATCAATGCAATGTTCATATTAGTTCAGAGTTTTGAGTTAGGAGTCAGGTTCGGAGTTCAGTGGTTCAAAGGTATAAGTTAAGCTTCAAGTTTAGGAGTTTGACTAGGAACTAAGCTTACTTGCCGATCTTTAAAACAAGACTCAACCCACTGGTTTGTGCAAGCTCACTATAGCCGGGTCTTAATTGAAGTGAAAGGTCGGGGCTTATATCAAAGTTTTTTAAATGGGCATCAACGGCAGCGTCAACAACATTTAATCCCCAGAGTACTATAAATATCAATGCCGAATAATCTACATATCTTCTGAATTCATCTCTTGCGGAACGAATAGAATTTGGACTAAGAATTTTATAGATATCATCTAATTGATGATAATCTGTGGAATCTAAAGTAGGAGGTTCTGCTTTGACCCTTGCAGCATATGCAAACTTATATTCTTTGTAAATTTGTATGTTATTAACAAATATATATCCCGTGACTCCAAGTCCTCCATAGATAATTGGGATCTTCCAATATTTTTTATTGTATGCCTGTCCCCAGCCGGGTATTATGGCAGAACGCCTGGCTGCAACTTTTGGACTGTAGACCTTCTGCTTTGCTGTTGTATCTGGTTTTGATTTTTTTGATGAAGAATCTTTTACCGTAACAGTCTTTTCAGCAGGAACCTTCTGCGAATAAGCATTGCTTAAAAAAAATAAGGATATGAGTAAGTAAAAGAATTTCATCTGTTAGTTCTGATTTGCTCAATGATTGTAGATTGCTTCGGCCTTTGAGAACTAAGTATGATGGCGTTCTTAACTAACGGCCTCGCAATGACGACGACTCCTGAGGTTTGTAACATACTCCGATTGCACAAGATCTTCGTCATTGCGAGACTTGCCAGAGGAAATGTAAAAAGTTTTTTGTTTGTTGATGGCAAGCCGAAGCAAACTAAAAATGACTTAACAGCTGGTGCCTGAAAGTTTTTAAATTGATTACTTCCTGTGATGTTCGGCCTCTTTATGTGTAAGCTGCGAAATATTTGCTCAATGATGAATTGAAAGATAAACGGAGCGTCGCAATAAAAGCTTAATAGTAGTCCAGCAGCTAAGTACATAGAATTAAAACTCTCCAAAAAGAAGTCCTTTCGGGCAAAAATAAGTATTGAATTGTTAATAATAGGTTGTTACTATCTAAGTCACCCCTTTAGGGGGACAGGGGGTTTTAATCTAATTGAACATTCAATTGCCCCAGAATTTTATTCAGCTCATCCATTGAATAGTATTCAAAGGTGATAGAGCCGCTGTTGTCTTTACTATGCTTCATCTTTACACGGGTACTGAAATGCGATGCTAATTTATCTTCAATTCGCTGAAAGCCGTCGGGTAAGCTACTTTTCGTATGTTTTTTAACGCCGCCGTTGTCTTTATAAAGATTGCGAACCAATGCTTCGGTCTGGCGAACAGATAATCCTTTTTCTTTTATCTCATCAAAAATAAAAAGTTGCTTATCGACGGAATCAACATTAATAAGTGCTCTTGCGTGTCCCATGCTTAGCTCACCTTTACGCACCGCAATTTGTATATCGGGAGGTAATTTGAGTAAACGAATAAAATTGGCGATAGTGCTTCGGTCCTTACTCATTCTTTCCGCCACTTGTTCTTGTGTAAAATCCAATTCTTCCATCATACGTTTGTAGCTAAGTGCCACATCCATTGAATTGAGATCTTCACGTTGCAAATTTTCAAGCAACGCTAATTCCAATAATTGCTGATCGTTGGTTTGACGTATATATGCAGGTATATCTGTAAACCCTGCGATCTTTGAGGCACGAAGTCTTCTTTCACCGGAAATCAAACGGTAACGACCAGATGGCATTTTAGTTACCGTGATCGGCTGAATTATATCATGTGTTTTTATTGAATCAGCTAATTCGTTCAATGCTGTTTCATCAAAATCACGACGTGGTTGTTTTGGATTTGCATCGATCGTATCAACAGGTATTCGCATGATGCCGGTAACATTTTCTACAACGGCAGGTTTTAAATTTCCGGTCCCGGTTTTCAGATCGGCATCAATACTTTGCAATAAGGAACGGATTCCTTTTCCGAGAGCTTCTTTATTTTGATTGGGCTTTTGAGGGTTCATTTAATTTTAGATTTCGGATCTTG
>VBAS01000374.1 GCA_005882975.1 Bacteroidota bacterium
ACTGATAGTATTTACAATACAGGAAAGATAAGTAGCATGAGTGAACGTACCTCAAGCGGCACAAGGGAATTCAATGCAAATGGATTAACATTTGGTATGAAACATCTTTTCCCTAAAGAAGGTGAGGAATTAACAGCTGATATAAATTATTTCTCTGGAAAAAATGGTGGTAATAATATATATGTTACAAACTATTTTGATAATGCAGGAGGTAAAATCGGTGAACACCAGCAGCAGGTTATCAGCGATGGTACAAATAAATTTCTAACCATACAGTCTGATTACGTAAAGCCGTTCAAGAAAATAAAATTAGAAACTGGTGTAAGAGCACAATTACGTAAGCTGAGCAATGACAATCAGAATTATATTCTTGATCCGACTACCGGTGAGTTTGTATTGATACCTTCTGCAACCAGCAACTATAAAAACAATGACAATGTTTATGCAGCTTATGTTTCTTTAACAGGAAGCAAAAAGAATTTTGGTTATAAGGCTGGCTTAAGAGCAGAGAGTTCTGAATACACAGGAGTGCTTTTAAATGACAACAGTAAGTTCAGCAACAGTTATCCTATAAGTCTTTTCCCTTCTTTATTCTTAAGTCAAAAACTAAATAATAAGCAAGAGTTACAATTAAGTGTGACAAGAAGGATCAATCGTCCGAACTTTTTCCAATTGATACCGTATGTTGATTATACAGACAACCTGAACATCACGCAAGGTAATCCTGATCTGAGACCGGAATTCACTTCTTCTTTTGAATTCTCTTATGCAAAAACATTTAAAGGCAATAATACTTTTCTTGCATCGGCTTATTATAAAGCATCAACTGACCTGATCACCCGTTACCAGGATAAAGGCATACACCCTATCACGGGCCAGGAGGTGTTGATCAATACATATATTAACGCTAACTCAAGTAGAGCTTATGGTACTGAGTTTACATCAGTAAATACATTGAAAAAATGGTGGGATATCAGCACAAACATTAATGTATACAATTCAGAGATCAATACGGATAATGTTGCGAGCCAGTTGCAGAATGGTATGTGGAGTTGGTTTGGAAAATTCAACAGTAATTTTAAACTACCAGCGAAATTCACCGCACAGTTTACTGCTACTTATCAATCAAAAACAAATTTACCAGTGAGCCAGGGCGGTGGATTTATGGGACCTCCAATGGGTGCAGCGCAAAGTGCAGCTCAGGGTTATATCAAGTCAACTTATGGCTTTGATGTAGCTTTCAAAAAGAGCTTCCTGAAAAATGATGCTGCTTCAGTTTCATTTAGTGTCAATGATATTTTTAAAACAAGAAAATCAGAGCAGCACTCATTCAGTCAATATTTCATCCAGGATTATAGCAGGCAAAGAGATCCGCAAATGTTCCGCCTGAACTTTACGTACAGGTTTGGTAAAATGGATATGTCACTCTTCAAAAGAAAGAATATGAAATCTGATATGTCCGGCGCTACGGACGGAATGCAACAATAAAAATAAAAACAAGGCACTTACCGGTGCCTTGTTTTATTTAGAAGATAATTGCCTAAATTTCTTAAGAAATCTTGCCAGTGGATCTATTGCAAAACGCTATTACTACCATTTCGCCTCTTTCAACTGAAAGTATGGATGCATTCCACCAATCATGGAAACTTTGGTCCGTGAAAAAAGATCATTTTCTATTAAAAGAAAATACCGTTTCAGATTATATATATTTTATTGAAAAAGGAGTCACAAGGATTTATTACTATAAAAATGGGAAAGAGATCACAGAATGGATCGCATTAGACGGACAGTTCTTTCTTTCCATCACCAGTTTCTTCCAGCGTATTCCCAGCCACCTTATCATTCAAACTATCGAGCCATCAGAAGTATTGGGTATCCATCATGACGACTTCATGAAACTTGCTGATAAGTATCACGACATAGAAAGGCTATTGCGAAAAATGGTTACCAGTTCCTTAATTCTTTCACAGGTAAGAATGGATTCCATCCAATTTGAATCCGCTCAGCAACGTTATGAGCGATTATTACAAACAACTCCTCAAATTGTACAACGTGTGCCGCTGACTTACATCGCCTCGTTTTTAGGAATTACACTCGAAACATTGAGCAGGATCAGGTCACAGCGGTAATTTTTTATCAACTGTTTCGAGTATTTGACAAAAATCAAGCCCGGATAAACCAGGCATACGGAACTTTAGCATCTCAAAAAAGCTTGCAACATGAAATCATTTTTTTTATCTATCCTTTTTATTCTTTTTATCTCTTTCACATTTGCGCAAAACAATAAAGCAAAAGAGTTGGTCAGTAAAATGACACTCGAAGAGAAAGTAAGTCTCGTGGTTGGCATGGGAATGAATATTCCTGGTCTGATACAAACTGGTGGCCCCGTTATTGGCCAAACAATGGACAAGGTTCCCGGCGCTGCCGGAACTACTTATGCGATCAGCCGTCTTGGACTTCCAAATACAGTTGTATCAGATGGTCCTGCAGGATTGAGAATTGAACCATTCCGAAATAAAGACAGTTCAAGATCTTATTA
>VBAS01000115.1:0-1829 GCA_005882975.1 Bacteroidota bacterium
ATGCTCATTGTTCCCTTAAATAAGCCTGCGATGTATTGAACTTCGATCGGCTTAGTTATGTCACCGCCCTGGTAAACTACTTCTTCTCTTTTTCTTACAGGGTTAGGACCATAAGGATTCGCTTGTGATGAGAAACCTTTTCCGTTTGTTACAAATATTTTTTTGCCGATCACTTTTACATTGGTAGGATACCAGCCTGTAGGAATGAATCCATTGCTTTTGCTCAGCCCCACTTTGCTTACATCAAAAACTGCAAGGCAATTATTATCTGCATTAGCGATGTATAAAGTTTTTTCATCCGTACTTAATGCAAGACCGTTGGAAGTGGAGCCGGGAGGAGCGTCTGGAAAAAGTGCAGCACTTAACGTCTCGATCACTTTCAATGTCTGCGTATTGATGACTGAAACAGAATTATCATTTGCATTCGCAACATATAATAGTTTCCCGCTTTTTGACAAACATAATTCATTGGGATTGTCACCAACTTTAATATGATCAGAGATCTTTCTGTCTGTCGTATTAACAATAACCACTTCATCGGCTCCCCATACTGAAACATACAATCTTTTTTTATCAGGAGATAGTAAGCAACCGTAAGCTTCGCCATCTAATTTTATTGTATCAATGGTTTTTTTAGAGGCAAGGTCAACCACGTAAAGTGAGTTATTCTCTTTTGTTCCGACATACATTGTTTTTCTTGCATCATCTAACTCAATGCCTGTAGGAGAAATTTTATTGGGCCATTTTTTTCCTAGTGAAATACTATCATTCAATACAAGCTGATTACTTTTAATAGCATACTTTAATATCCAGTTATCATTTCCTCCTGAAGCATATAGAAATCTTTCATCACTGCTAAATTTTATACCATACCATGATTTTGGAATGACGACTGTACTCAGCACTTTGTCGTTCCATGCATCGATTAGTTGAAGTGATTGAACACTCTGACCATTATTGGTAACTGCAATAAGTTTTTTTGAAGGCGAAACTGCCATGTTCAAAGGAAGATCGCCTAATGACAGATCCTTCCCAACTGGAGTAAGACTCCATCCATTTGGCAAATGAACTCTTTTTGATTCAATCTGCTGCAGAGTTTGTGAAAATAAATTACTGCATATAACCAATGCTGGTATTAATAAAAGTTTTCTCATAAAAATTTTCGTTATTGAAAGATACGAAGCTATAAGAAATACCCGTAAAGTGGTATTGAAAACATATTAAGTGTGCTTTACCTTTTGGAAATGTCTTTGCCAGTAATCCATGTGTGGAAAAAAGCACCGTTCATACGGTTCCTGCTCCCTTTAATTGCGGGCATTGTTTTACAATGGAATTTACAAATTCAACCGGGAATTTTATGGATCGCATTGTGCATATCCGCCATTGCTACAATTTTATTTTTCTTTATTCCCTTTTTTGAAAGGTATAAGCTTTCTGCTTTAAGTGGTTTGGCCTGTTGTTTATCGCTCTTGGCGGCCTACTGTCATGGTATAAAAATATTCAGCATAATAAAAATTGGTTTGGTAAAAATCATAAAAATGAAAATGCACTTATTGTAACTTTAATTGAAAACCCGGTTGAAAAAACAAAGTCCTATAAAGCAAATGCATCAGTAGATTATGTTTTACAAAATGATTCATGCATTAAAACGAAAGGAACCATTATTCTTTATTTTAAAAAAGACAGCATTCTTCCAACTCTCGAATATGGTTCTCAATTGATCATCACAAAACCGCTGCAGGAAATAAAAAATTCGGGCAACCCCGGTGGCTTCAATTATAAAAGATATTCATTGTTCCAGGGGATCACTCACCAGGTTTATTTAAAAG
>VBAS01000115.1:1901-21781 GCA_005882975.1 Bacteroidota bacterium
TTCGCAAGAATATTAAAGGTGAAAAAGAATTGGGACTAGCAGAAGCATTGCTCATTGGTTATAAAGATGACCTCGATAAAATATTGGTACAATCTTACAGTAATACAGGCGTGGTCCATATTATTGCAATTTCTGGTTTGCATCTGGGGCTTATTTACTGGCTGTTAATATTGTTATTTAAACCATTGCAAAAAAGAAAATTAAACCCGATAGTAATTGGTTGGTTGCGGCCAATTTTTATTCTCACTGGTCTGTGGTTATTCAGTTTATTAGCCGGTGCACAACCTTCTATCCTTCGTTCAGCAGTCATGTTTACCTGTATAGTATTGGGAGATTCATTTGCAAGAAGATCATCTATCTATAACACACTTGCCTTATCAGCACTGTTACTGTTATGCATTAATCCCTATTGGCTTTGGGATGTCGGCTTCCAGTTATCATACGCTGCTGTGCTAAGCATTGTCATTTTTATGCAACCGATCTATAATTTGTTTTACACAAAAAATAAATTACTGGATCTGATATGGAAACTAAATGCCGTAACGATCGCCGCACAAATTCTTACAGTACCCCTTAGCATTTATCATTTTCACCAGTTCCCGAATTATTTTTTACTGACCAATTTTTTGGCCGTGCCGTTATCAAGCCTGATCGTTCTTGGTGAAATTCTTTTAGGTGTCGTTTCATTCATTCCCGTTATTGCAACATTTATTGGCAAAATTCTATCCTGGCTTATTTGGATCATGAATTCTTATATCGAAAGAATAGAGATACTACCATTTTCTTTATGGGATGGACTTCAAATCTCAATTCTTCAAACAATACTATTGTTTGGAGTAGCTGCAGGTTTTGGTTTCTGGTTAATGGAAAAGAGTAAATCCGGTCTTAAATATGCATTGGCTGCATTGTTTGGATTCGTTGTGTTACGAACTATTTCATTTATCCAGGCTAATAACCGTGAGCAGCTGATCGTTTATAATGTACCACAAAAGCGAGCTGTTGATCTTATTGATGGAAGAAAATATTTTTTCGTGGGTGATTCTGACCTATTAGCGGATGATTTTATTAGAAACTTTCATTTAAAACCTTCAAGGGTTTTACACCGTATTGAACCGGACATAAATTTTGGAAATTATCAACAGCAGGAGAATTTGATCACCTACAACAGCAAAAAAATAATGACGATATGTGAAACAAAATATTTTGCCCCGCTTGATGAAAAGATCCATGTTGATCTTCTTCTGATCTCCGGTAATCCAAAACTTTACTTTAATAAACTGGCAGAAACATTTTTTGTAAGGCAAGTTGTCTTTGATGGTTCTTGTCCGGCGTGGAAAGTTAGCTACTGGAAAAAGGATTGCGATCTATTACATATTCCCTGTCACGATGTAAGTGAAAAAGGGGCTTTTGTGATGAACCTACGGTAGCTTACATTTGCGGCTTGCCTGCCGAAGGCATGGCTTCTCTGACGATTACCCGCCTCTAATCTTTAAAAAACTATGAACAAAAAAATTCAGTCTGCCCTCATCTCTGTTTTTTACAAAGATGGTCTTGAGCCTATTGTGAAATTGCTGTCCGAGCTTGGTGTTACTATTTATTCCACAGGTGGCACACAAAGTTTTATTGAAAAGCTTGGAGTAAAAGTTGTGCCTGTTGAAGATCTTACTACCTACCCATCAATTCTTGGTGGTAGAGTAAAGACTTTACATCCATCTGTATTTGGCGGCATTCTTGGAAAAAGAGATGATGAAACACATGTGGCAGAAATGAAGCAATACAATATTCCGGAAATTGATCTTGTCATCGTTGACCTATATCCTTTCGAAGAAACTGTTGCTTCAACCACTGATGAAAAAGCGATCATTGAAAAAATTGATATCGGCGGACCATCAATGATCCGCGGCGCAGGAAAAAATCACAAAGATGTTGTTGTTGTTGCTAACAAGGCAGACTATTCGCTGCTTGAAAAAATAATAAGAGAGCAAAACGGTGAAACATCACTTGAGCAAAGGCGACTATTCGCCATAAAAGCTTTTGATGTATGCACGGCGTACGACACAGCGATCTCAAATTATTTTCATCACCTTTCTGTTACTACTCCATTTAATAAAGAAGAAAAAGCCATGCGCTATGGTGAGAACCCACACCAAAAAGCTGCATTCTTTGGTAACCTTAATGAATTATTTGATCAGCTGAACGGTAAAGAACTTTCTTATAACAATCTTGTTGATGTGGATGCAGCTGTACAGATCATAAAAGAATTCCAGCCCACCCAAACCCTCCCGAAGGGAGGGCTTGCTAACACACATGGCCAACTTAAGGAAGATGTTTCTAAAAAAGAAGTCTCACAATTTTCGAAGTCTTCCCGGATCCCACCTTCGGGGGGTGGGGGGGCTGTTTTTGCGATCATCAAACACACCAATGTTTGCGGTGTGGCACAAAGAGCAACAGTTAAAGAAAGCTGGGATGCTGCTCTTGCCGGTGATCCTGAATCTGCTTTTGGTGGTGTATTGGTTTGTAACGGCACAATTGATAAAGCAACTGCTGATGCTATAAATGAAATATTTTTTGAAGTATTGATCGCTCCCTCATTCAATGAAGATGCATTAACTGTTCTCAAATCAAAAAAGAATAGAATTCTATTACAACAGAAATCAGAAACAAAGAAACAGAAACCAGAAATGTTCCGTTCATTATTAAATGGAGTTTTGATACAAGGAACGGATGAAGGCAATTATTCTGAATGGAAAGAAGTTGGTGGCAGAGAAACATCAACCGTAGAAAAAGAAGATCTGAAATTTGCCAACCTTATTTGTAAACATTTAAAGTCAAATGCAATAGCCCTGGTGAAAAACAAACAGCTTATCGGTAAAGGATGCGGACAAACAAGCCGTATTGATTCTCTTCGTCAATCAATTGAAAAAGCAAGACAATTTAATTTTGAGCTTACTGGTGCTGTATTGGCGAGTGACGCATTCTTTCCATTTAATGATTGTGTGAAGATGAGTCATGTTGTAGGTATTGAAGCATTCATCCAACCCGGCGGCTCGATTCGTGATAAAGACTCAATTGATTATTGTATAGAAAATAATCTTGCCATGGTGATGACGGGAATGAGACATTTTAAACATTAATGAGTAGTGAGTGGTCAGTGATGAGTGGCTTACTCACAACTCACCATTGACAATTCACAAAGAGAGCGAATAGAGTTGTTGGAGTTGAACGGAGCGTCGCAACTAAAGTTTAATAGTAGTACAAAAGCTAAGTTCATAATCATTCATGCCTTTATTCGACTTTAATAAAACCTTATCACAATCCACTGATGCTTTAAAAAGTTTATCGGCGCTGAATCCTTTGACCATTCATAAAAAAGGAACAAGAGCCAAAGCCATCTTTGCGCTTTCATTGGTATGTATTCTTTGGGGCACCACCTGGCTTGCAAGCAAACAAGGCGTAAAATATATTCCTGATGCATTACAAATGGCGGCCATAAGGCAAATGCTCGGTGGTATTTGTTATGTTGGCTTCTTTCTTTACAAAAGAATCCCATTGCCAAAAGGCAAAGAATGGATCCCGATCATCGTCTTAAGCTTTTTAAATTTCATGATCAGCAATGGGCTGAGTACACTTGCACTGCAATATAAAATCTCAGCAGGCCTTGGCGCTATTATCGGAGCCATCTTTCCATTATGGTTGGTCGTCATCGGGCTTTTTGTATCAAAAGGAAAAATGCCGGCAATGGCAATTGCTGGTTTGCTGCTTGGCTTTGGTGGTGTATGCGTAATTTTTTATGATCACCTGGATGAATTTTTAGATCCGCAATTCCGCTGGGGCATCTTACTTTCTGTAATTGCTACCTGGACCTGGGCCATTTCAACACTTTATACCAAAAAGCAAGCTGTCAGATTCAATCCATATTTCGGTCTTGGTCTTCAAATGGTCATTAGTGGAATTGTGTTATATAGTTTTTCTGCATCAACTGGCAAAGCTGTTGGACTTACAGCCATCCCATGGCAAACGTGGACAGCCATTGCTTATCTTGTCATCTTCGGTTCATTGATCGCTTTTGTTTGTTATTTGTATGCGCTGCAGAATTTACCTACCGAACAAGCTTCTGTTTATGCGTACATCAATCCGATGGTTGCAGTTATACTCGGTTCTATGATATTTGATGAAAAACTTACTATCTATCTCGCTATTGGTGGTCTTGTTACTTTGCTTGGAATTTTCCTGGTAAATAAAGCGTATAAAATTACAAGTGCTGAACAACCAGAAACGGAAGGAGTGTAAACTCAAACCCCCTGTCCCCCTAAAGGGGAGACTTAGATTTAATCATTCATTATTTGCTTGGAATTATTCTATGTTAAAATGGAAGATATAAAGTTTGGAATTGTATTAAAACACCGCTCCTTCTCCAAATGAAGAAGGAGTTGGAGGATGAGGTCAGCTGCATTGCTACTATTGAACTTCTATTGCGTCGCACTCTTGTACTATAACAATTCTATTCAGCATTGACCCACTACGTCTTCTCACTCACTTGTCGTACGAACTCCTCATACACGTCTCTCCATCCACGAAATTTTGGATATGTCCCTAAAAAATTATTATGCCAGATAGTAATAAGCGTGCCATTAACAGCTTTGACAACATTATAGTAATGCATCATTTCTTCATAAGCCCTTTGTGGTAAATATTTTTGTTCAAAAAATGAATTGGCTTCCATAAAACAGAAGGGATGAAGCAGAAGGTTTGTCTGCTGTTCTTTTTCCAGGTCGTACCAATAAAATGAAGAAGCCACCGATGCACGAAAGCCATTGATACTGCCATATCCCATTGAATGATCATCTGTGATGCCTGCAGCAATTAATCTGCGAAAAGTTTTTGGCAAAGTAAATCGAATATAATGCTGCCGTGAAGCAATTATTTTTTTATCAGTTGTCGATTCAAGTACTTTGATCTCCTTTTCCAACAAACTTTCATCATCGCCACTTGCCCATGAAGGATGAATTCCGATAGAATATTTTTCGGCGTGCTGTTTTATTAATTGCTGCATTACCGGATGTGATGGAGAAATATTCTTATCATATTTCCCTTTCTTAGTGGCTACATGAAAAAAATACAACGGCTTTAAACTGTTTTTTTCATGAAGTTTATCCATCCATTCATACGCATCATAAGGATCATTTGTTTTACCACGAAGTACTTTCAGCCTTTTATTTACAATTGCCCATTCGCCTTTCATGAACGATTTGGCAAAACCTCCTGCAATTTTTGAAAATTCTTTACTCTTAAATGCAAATGCCTCGTCGATATCGTAAGTAGGTTGAAAGTTGAAGGTTGAAGATTGAAGATTATGACTTGGAAATTTCTTCTTTAATACTTTTTTGAAATCTTCGATCCAGTTATTTACTAAGGGAATATTTAAAAACCCTTCTTTGAATGCCAGCGAATTTTCATGCGCATATCTTCCATACACATCTTTTTTATGAAGAAGGTATTCTTCATAACGACTGAGTAAATAAAAAACAGCAGAGAAGATGTCAAACGGATAGTCTCCTTCAGATTTAAAAAATGCTGGAAAGTTGTTTAGCTTAAAACAAGATATATTTTGTTTCCTGATCGAATCTTCAAATAGTAGCGGGTAGTTAACAATCAATAATTCATCATTTGAAACAGGTTCATAACCGTAATTGATCTTTGGACCATTATAAGCTTTGAAAAAAAACTCATCCGTAGTAAGTTGAAATGGCTCTCCTGTAATTTCTTTCCCGATAAAATCAGCAACATATTGGAGGCGGGAAGTAATCCTATTTGCATAAATAATCACGTAATGAAGATAATTATCTGTTCCCGTATTTTTCCTTCCACATTTGATTGAAAGATTTTTTAGGAAACTCCATCTCGCTTCTGTGTTCTTTCCACCCTTTTAATAAAGTATTTACCACCCAATTTTTAATTGCTCTGTTTCCCATATTCATCAGGCTGCGTTTGAGCATTGCCTGTTTCCATAATTTCCATCCTGTCCGTTCTGCAAAACTAGCGTCGCCTTCAACAACTGCTTCATGCCTGTTTTCCAATAACAATTCGTGCAAATTAATTTTAACGGCACATACTTCGGTACAATTGCCGCATAGTGAAGATGCATAACTCAGGTGTTTCCATTCCTTCATCCCATTTAGATGCGGAGTTATCACTGAACCAATTGGCCCGCTGTATGTGGCTTCATAAGCATGACCACCAATATTTTTATAAACAGGGCATGCATTCAAACAAGCGCCGCAACGAATGCAATAAAGGCTTTCTCTTGACTTTTCATTTGCAAGAATATTTGTTCTTCCATTGTCAAGCAGTATTACATACATTTCTTCCGGACCATCGGTTTCTTTTTCTTGCTTCGGACCTGTTACTATTGTACTATATACAGTTATTTTTTGACCTGTTCCCCAAAACAAAGCAAGATCATTCATTGATGGAATAACCTTTTCTATACCCGCCACCACGATATGTGTCTTCGGCATCGAACAACTTAATCTTGCATTGCCTTCATTTTCTGTGATCGCAATTCCACCGATGTCAGCAATAATAAAATTGGCACCGGTTATTCCTACTTCTGCTTCCACATATTTTTTTCGCAATACATCTCTTGCAACTAGTGTAAGTTGTTCCGGTGTAAGTTTTGGATCTGTTCCTAATTTTTCTGCAAATAGTTTTGCCACATCTTCTTTGCTCTTATGCATGGCGGGAGTAACGATATGATAAGGCGGTTCGCCATCCAGTTGCTGAATATATTCGCCCAGGTCTGTTTCCACACTTTCAATTCCCTGCTCTTCCAGGAATTTATTCAAATGAATTTCTTCCGTCACCATGCTCTTACTCTTCACCAGAGATTTGCAATTTTTCGCTGCACAAATTTTTCCAATTTCTTCCAATGCCTGCTTTGCATCTTCTGCCCAAATTACATGGGCGCCACGTTTGGTGATCTTTGCCTCGAAACTCTCCAGCATTTTATCAAGGTTTTCGATCGCCTTCCATTTTATATTTTTTGCTTTCTCTCTTGCAAGATTCACATTGATGAATTGCTCTTTTCCTTTTGGCACCACAGCATTGTACTTGCCGATATTAAAATTGATCTTGCGACGATGTTCTCTATCAGCAGTTTTATCAGCGCTTTTTGTAATAAATGATTGCGAGTGTTCGGACATATAGCCTCGATTTCAGGATTTCAGGAATTAAGAGGAAAATTAATTTGTTTGCTTTACAAGTTAACGAAGGAATTTCTTTTTTCCCTCTTTAAAAAAATTTTATCAATACAATCGCTATTTATGGAGAATTGATCACTTTTTTATAGGTTATCATTTTGTCGTAGCATGATAATATTCTTTGGCTGCTTTTTCTAAAGCATCATAAAATTCCTGCCCGTATTTTCTTATCAATGGCTCTTTTAAAAATTCAAATGTGCGGACCTTTAATTTTTTTCCCAAAGCACAACCAGGACTGCAGAGCTTTTCTCTCGGTTCATAATTTATTCTTTCGTAATTGCCATACTTCCCTTTTTTTACAGTGATCGGATACAGGTGACAACTGATCGGTTTCTTCCACGGAATAACTCCATCATAGTAAGCCTGTTCAAAAGCGCATTTTATCATTCCATTTTTTTCCCTGATTGCATATACGCATATTTCATTATCGGTTGCCAGCGTTGGTGTTACCCAGCCGAATTCCCTGTCGTAAACATATTTTCCTTTGCTTTCAATTTCTTCTATGGAATCTTTAGTAAGATAAGGTTTTACCTTTTCATACATTTCGTTAATGATCTCCAATTCCTCATCATCAAGCGGTGCACCGGCATCACCGTCTTCGCAGCAACCGCCTTTACATTTGGTCAGGTCACAAACGAATTGCGTTTCCACCACATCATCACTGATCTGCTTATTATCAATTATTATCATAATAATTTTTGTGCTGAAGGCATGCCTTCCGGCACAAATGTATTTAAGAATTTCCGTCCTATTCCTGAAAAAATTAACCAGCCAGGGTTATTTCCACTTCAAAGTATTGATCATGTATTGAAGATCTTTTTTTAAAAAATCATTTACAATGGAAAGAGAATCTTCATTTGGTGTAGCATCAAAATATAATGCACCACGCAAAAAATGTTTTACTGAATCCGTAAGAAAAAACTGGTTGGCTGTTGCAGTTTCCCCTTCCAGTGTAAAGTAAATTCCATCAACATTATTGGGAGTACGAAATGGTTTCGGTTCTATGGAAGATGCTTTTTGAACATGTTGTTTATAGCTCATTGTAAAAGCATCATTTATAAGTGAATCAAATTTATTTTTCCCGATCTTTTTATAGCTCACAAAAACTCTTCCATTAAATTGTGGGAAGTCGATATTGATCCACCAATCGTTTTCGGGCTTCTTGTCAAAAAAAGTACTATCCTTTATTATATTGGCATAAACAGGATATTCAAACGAATAAGGATATCCAGGCTGATCAAAAAGTCTGTATTTCTTTTCAGGAAAATCAATTTTATAATATCCTCTTTTTTTGTCAACTGTATAATTGGTGTTACAGGATAAAATTGAAACAAAGAATACTGTTGCAAGAAGAAAATAAGAAATAGTTTTCATTGATCAAGACTTCGTTTAATAGTGACTTTAATTTCCATGATCCTGTTTTTATACGCTTCCATTACTGTAAATTCAAAATCACCTGAGGTGACAATAGTATTGGTTGATGGGAATTCTCCGGATAACTCTAATACAAGACCCGCCATCGATTCACTATCACCTTTCACCGAATCAAACGTATCCTTTGGGATCTTCATTGCCTTGCAAGCGTCATTTACAGTTGTTTTACCTTCAAATATGAAAGTATTCTCATCTACCTTCCTGATATTGCCTTCTTCTTCATCAAACTCATCTTTTATTTCTCCAATGATCTCTTCAAGAATATCTTCCATTGTAACAATTCCGCTTGTGCCGCCAAATTCATCAACTACTACAGCAAAATGAATTCGTTTACTTTGAAAATCTTTGAGCAGGTCTTCGATCAATTTAGTTTCAGGAACAAAAAAAGGTTGTCGCAGTAAAACATGCCAGTCAAAATCTTCCGGCTGTTGTAAATGTGCCTGGAGGTCTTTTGTATTCAAAACTCCTACTACTTCATCAAGACTTGTTTTATAAACCGGCAATCGTGAATAGTGAAGCTCTTCCACTCTTTTAAAAAGATCATTCAAAGAAAGATTGTATTCAATACCGCTTACATCAAGACGTGTACGCATTACTTGCTTAACGGAAATATTCCCGAATTTCACAATACCCTTTAAAATGTTTTTTTCTTCAATAGATGTTTCTTCATCCGTAGCAATATCAATTGCTTCATCTAATTCCTTCAAACTGGCGGTAAGGCTTTTTGTGGCCCCCAATTTTCTTCCGATCACATCAGCAATTGATACCATTCTCCGGCTTATACGTACCAATAAAAGATGAATCCCTTCAATAACATAAGAACAATCATAAGCAACCCGCAGATTATTCTGTGTGGCCCAAACCTTTGGTAAAATGCGACAAAAAAATACAAGGATAAATGCGATCATAAAAACTTTGATCAATAACTCCGCTATATAAGCAAATGAACCTAGCCTCACAAGTCCACTACCCAAATGAAATAATTCATTAATAAGAAAATTAGAAAGTACGATGATGCATATATTAAAAAAAGTACCAGCAATAAGCAATGAAGTATAAACTTCTTTGGGTTCATCAAGAAGATCAACGATACGCCGTGCAGAGGAATGCTGTTTTGTTTTCAGCATATTAATGTCTTTGTTATTCAAAGAGAACAAGGATACTTCACCAGCTGCAATAAAAAATGAAAGTGTCATTAATCCAAATAATAAAGCTCCGAGAATAATAGTTCCATCAGCTTTAACAGCAAGAAAAGTAAACAGAAGATTATCAGAAAAAGATGTAATAACCGAGTGATAATCCAAAGCAAGAGTTTTTGGTGATTAATCATAGCCACACAGGCAGGCGTTAACCTGCCTGTGGATACTGCTACAAAAGTAAAGTTTTCAGGTAGATTAATTAATAAGGTAAATCTTGCGAAACATCGGTGTCGGCAGGAGGAACATCATGACTACCCAGGTTTTCACTATGGGTGTTATCAGTATGTGGGCTGCCATCTGTTCTTTTATCAAGCATTATAAGATTATCACCCACCACTTCGGTTGCAAACTTGCGATGTCCTTCTTTATCATCCCAGTTACGGGTACGCAAGCGGCCCTCAATATAAACTAAGCTTCCTTTATGAAGATACTTCTGCGCTAGTTCTGCAAGTCCTCTCCATAAAACAACGGTATGCCATTCCGTTTGCGATACCAGTTTACCTCCGCGGTCTTTAAAAGTTTCAGTTGTTGCGAGTGGAAATTTTGCTACGGCGATATTGCCTTCCAATACTTGCACGTCGGGATCTTTTCCAAGATTGCCAATAAGCATGACCCTGTTTACGCCTCTCATAGTGATAATTTTTCGTTATTAAATTCTTCTATAGAGTTCAATGCTCTTTAAAATTAATTTTTTTTATCGGTAAATCTGAAATTTTTTATAGGAGGATCAGGAGTTCATCGTTTCAAAATATGAGTTGAGCAACCTTGGAAAAGCATGTCGTGACAGTTGTTTTAAAGAGACAGGTTTAAACCCTGGTAAAACAAATTCATTTTTGATAGCAATTTTAACAAAGCGGCCCTTGATCGTTTGATGTGATAATTGTTGGGAATAAAGAGGAGAAATTGACACAACCTTATAGGAATCTTTTTTAAGAATTTTTTCTTTCTCAGCATTTGCCAAAATTTTTTTTGCAGAGGCATTGGTATTGGTTTCGATCAAAACAAACTCATGAAGATTTTTCCAAATATCCCTGCCTATTCTCTTACGAATGTAAAGCTTATCATTATAGCTGATCACAAGATAATTGAACCATCGTGTGATTATTTTTATTTTTTTCTCCTTTATAGGAAGTTTATTTACAAACCCCTTTTTATAGGCGAAACAATGATTCTTAAAAACACAACTATGGCAAAGTGGGTTTTGTGGTTTACAAATCACTGCGCCAAAATCCATGAGTGCCTGGTTGTAAATACCAGGTTGTTTTTTATCCAGTAATTCAAAAGCTAATTGCGAAAAAAGTTTTTTTCCTTCTGTACTATCGATTGGCTTCTTAACACCAAATACTCTTGACAGCACCCGAAAAACATTTCCATCAACAACTGCATGCGGAAGATTGTATGCAAAAGAGGCAATCGCAGATGCTGTATAATTCCCGACTCCTTTCAAAGAAAGAATATCTTCAAATGTGGTCGGAAACTCTCCATTTAATTTTTTGGAAATGAACCTTGCTGTCTCGATCAAATTATTACAACGTGAGTAATAACCTAACCCTTCCCAATGCTTGTAGATCTTTTCATCTTTTGCAGCGGCAAGTTTATTTATATCGGGGAAAAGAGTGATAAATTTTTCGTAATACTTCCATCCTTGTTCTACCCTTGTTTGTTGAAGTACGATCTCACTTAACCATATTTTGTATGGATCTTTTTCTCCTTTCCATGGCATTTTGCGGGTATTCTGATGCCTGTTCCATCGGAGTAATAAATCCCGAAATGTCGATAAAAGTTCTTTATTAAAAGTCATTGGTTAAAAAAAAATTGCCTATCCCTTTGACAATCACCTTATTTTGTCATACATTAGAGCAAATTAACTGCTAAAATTTTAATAAATGAGAAAAGCTGACCTCGTAAACAAGATATCTGAAAAAACAGGTATTCCCAAAGTGGATGTACTTGTTACTCTTGAAACTATGTTCAAGGAGGTGAAGGATACTCTCGCCGGAGGTGAGAATATTTATGTTCGTGGCTTCGGCAGTTTCATAACTAAAAAGAGAGCTGCGAAAATTGGAAGAAACATTAAGAAGAATATTGCAGTACATATTCCCGAACATTATATCCCCGCGTTTAAACCTGCAAAAGAATTTGTTGCAGAAGTTAAAAAATTGGTAACCGTAAAACCAGACGATGGCCCCGGTGAAGATTTAGATAGTTGATCTCGCCTAATTTCTATTTTATCATCGACAATCTCGCCTCGTTCGGTTAACTTGCAGCCCTAAATTTTATTAGTGAATAAAGCTCAGTGGATCACAATTTGTATAGGTGTACTAATCGTTGCAGCATTATTCCTGTTTGGAAGGACAGGTCCTTACAAAAGTGGAACAGCAAAAAATTTTCAATCTACTACTCCTCAAAGTGAATTAACAGCAGATTCTATTTTATTTCATGCAAAGGAAATATTGAGCCCTGCGCAAATACAGTGGATGAATGACCTTGAGCAATCAGTTATCAGGGGCGATGTAAAAAAACAAAAGCTTGATGTATTCCATCAACTTGCACATTTCTGGAAAGACTCCGCCAGGATCTTTGAGCCTTATGCCTGGTATGAAGCAGAAGCAGCAAGATTGGAAAATTCAGAAAAATCACTCACCTTCGCAGCCCATTTGATTTTAGAGAACCTGAAGAACGAGGAGAGTGAGCCACTAAAAAGATGGAAAGCCTTACAGGCAAAAGACCTGTTTGAAAGATCTTTGAGAATTAATGATAAAAACGACTCAACAATTGTTGGGTTAGGTGCTTGTTATATTTTCGGGAATATTGCCGACAACCCCATGGAAGGGATATTAAAAGTGAGGCAAGTTGTTGAAAAAGATAGCACTAATATATTTGCTCAAATGGTACTGGGCCAGGGATCGTTGATGTCCGGACAATACGACAGAGCGATCGATCGTTTTGAAAAAGTTCTGGCTTTTCAACCTCTGAATCTTGAAGCTATCTTGTTGATGGCCGAGGTTTTTGAAAGGAAAGAAGATAAGGCTAATGCAATTAAATGGTATTCCAAAGCATTGCCGCTAGCTCCAAACCCAGCTATGAGATCTGCCCTGGAAAAACGTATTAACGAGTTAAAGAAATAACCTTATTAATAAATTAATTTAAAAAAAATTCTGAAGTATGCCTTCTGGTAAAAAGAGAAAGCGCCATAAAATGGCCACGCATAAGCGTAAAAAGAGACTGAGAAAGAATCGTCATAAGAAAAAGAATAAATAAGAATGTAAAGTTTATAAAGCAGTTAAGTGCCTTATCAAGGGCGATCTATATTTATAAACTTTATATTCAATTCTTTCTTTGTCTACTGGTTGCTGCCGTTTCGGATCATTTTTCCCGTCAAATTGCTCCCTAATCAACCATCCAACCATTAAACGGATCTATCACGGTTAAAACAAACCAGTAAATTATTTACCGGCAAATGGCAGAGTTAACGCCATAAAAGTTTTGAACAAAGAACTGATCATAAATGCTGCTCCGCAGGGTGTCGAAATTGCCCTGCTTGAGGACAAAAAACTTGTAGAGCTTCATAATGAAAAAAGCGATGCTCGTTTTGCTGTCGGCGACCTATACTTAGGAAAAGTAAAAAAACTTATCCCAGGTCTTAATGCCGCATTCGTGGATGTTGGTTTTGAAAAAGATGCATTTCTTCACTACACAGATCTTAGCCCGTATGCAAAATCTCTTTTAAAGTTTACTCAATACTCAATCAATCAAAAAGAGGTTTTTGATTTTGGAGGTTTCGAAAACGAACCTGAGATAATTAAGACGGGAAAAATAAATGAAGTGCTTGGTGGCAAACCAAATATTCTTGTTCAAATTTTAAAAGAACCAATTGCCGCAAAAGGCCCAAGGCTAAGTTGCGAGATTTCTTTACCTGGCCGCTTTGTTGTCATTACACCTTTTAATAATATCGTTGCGGTATCAAGAAAGATCCATTCTTCTGAAGAAAGAAAACGTCTACAAAAAATAGTGGAAGCGATCAAGCCAAAGAACTTTGGCGTAATTGTAAGAACAGCAGCCGAGGGAAAGAAAACAGCCGAGCTTCATGAAGATCTTTCAGAACTGGTAGAAACCTGGAAAGCAATTCAAACAAATCTTAGAAGTGCTGTAGCTCCAGCCAAAATTTTAAGTGAACAAACGAAAACTACCAGCATTCTTCGTGACTTACTAAATGAAGATTTTAATAAGATCGTAGTTAATGACCGCAATATTTTTCAGGATGCAAGGACTTACATTCAACGTATTGCTCCCGAAAAAGCAGACATCGTTTCATTTTATCAGAACGGTTCACCCATTTTTGATTCTTTTGGAATTACAAAACAGGTGAAGGCTTCCTTTGGAAAAACTGTAAATCTTAACAGCGGTGCATATCTTATTATTGAACATACTGAAGCATTACATGTAATTGATGTGAACAGCGGTTATAAAAGCGTAAGCAAAAACCAGGAACAAAACGCATTGGAAACAAACATGGAGGCCGCGGATGAAATAGCAAGACAATTAAGATTAAGAGATATTGGAGGAATTATAGTTGTTGATTTTATTGACATGAAACTTCCGGAGAATAAAAAGAAGCTCATCGAAGCTATGGTAAAATTCATGTTGCCTGACAGGGCTAAACATGCGGTACTTCCAATTTCGAAATTTGGATTAATGCAGATCACCCGCCAGCGGATGAAACCTGAGATGAACATTAATACGCAGGAAGTTTGTCCAAGTTGTGGTGGTACCGGTAAAATTTCTTCAACTATCATTCTTGAAGATGAGATCGAAAAGAATTTAAACTACTTATTTACTCACCAGCATAACAACCTTACCATTGTTGTTAACCCGATCATTTATGCGTACCTCACAAAAGGTTGGCTTTGGTCAAAGTTTTCAAAATGGAAAAGAAAGTATAGAAAGAAGATGGCCCTTCGGGCTGATACTAATTATCATCTTATCGAATTCAAATTTTATGATAAGAATGATGATCAGATAAAACTTTAGTTAATCAATATTTATAAAATAATTTAATTATAAGGGCTGCTAAAGCAGCCCTTATAATTTACTAGATAGGTTATCCTCATTCAATTGTTACTTTCAGATACCATTCTACACAAAATCACAAGCTAAGTTTGTCGTTGCCATAATCACCTGTTTTATAAATAAAAACGGCTATTTCATTTTACTGAAATAGCCGTTTAAAAATAAATTCTTATTTATGCTTTCTTTAATTTCAAACTATATCCTCTCGAACTGCTCCAGCGAAAAACACCTATTGAAACGCGATAGACAACATATAGATCCAGCGTTAGATCACAGGGAAGCACAGCATTCGATCCAAGGGCTTCAAGAGTAGTGTTGCCATATGTAAATGTTGGATCCACTTGCAAGGGACCTACTTTTAAATCGCCATAAGGTTGGCCGCTAAAAGATATAACGTTAGTTGCTGGATCAATTGTTAATACAATTACAGAAGTTCCATTTACGGGTGATATGAAAGATAAATGTGTATCATCTACGATTTTTACTTTTACAACCGGACGATAGCCTGCAGGCGGGCCCCAGCCGTTAACCGGATCATCACCCCATTCATCAGTAAGCACATTAAAATCAACAGTGCTACCCAAAGCTCCAAAAAGAGTACCCCGATAAGCACAAATTGCTCCAAAACGTGCAAGCTCACTAAAATATGGCTGACCATTGAGTCCGGCACCTGTACCATTCCCTACAGCAGGGAAAGCTTCAAATTTTCTATCTCCTACATAAATATCGGGAGCAAAATCATACGTATCGCCAAGTTTTATTGCAGTACCAAATAAAGTAGCAATTTCTGCAGCTGTTACGGTAAAAGTGGTCGGAAATGTAGTAACGCCGGCTTTATAAACTTTTACATTGTTATTATTGGGCGTCGTACCACTGTATTTTCTAACGACGATATCGACTTTACTTGGATTTGTAGTACCTGGAAAATAATTATCGACTTTAAACTTCCCTGCGAAAGCCGCGAGGTTTGTAAGATCAATAGACTTGGAGCCAGTTGGATCTATGTTGGTCGTAATTGTTGGCACTGCAGCAATTGAAACCCTTTCAGGGGTTGCGCCATCATCCTTACTACAACCCGAGAATACAATAATAGCTCCTAAGAATACAGCAAGTAATATGTTTATTTTTCTAATTTTCATGTCTTGTTAATTTTATTAATAACTACTTTATCATTAAGAATACATCAAGGTTGCCAAAATACTTTATATATCTCCGGCACTTTTTGTGGAGGAGCATTAGTGTTCCTCGAAATTTCATCAGTACTAAAAGGCAAAGACAATGGATACGGTCTGTCACATTGTACAGGGTTGCTGTAATCAGATACGGTTGTAACGGTGCCTGCTGGTGCAGGAGCAAACATAACCGGGTAACCTGTCCTTCTGTAATCGGTATAACTATCAACAGGGTTTTCGATCCTGTTGATCCATTTCTCGGTCATGATATATTCCAGTTTTTTTGCAGTAGTTCCTGCATCAAACGCGGCAAGAACTGCGGTCTTGTATGTCGTGGTAGCTGCCAGTGTAGCTATAGCAGGAACTGTTTGTGGAGAACCGGCAGAACCTGGTTTAATAAAATTAGTAATGATATAATCCATTTGGGCAAACGACTCATCCAATGCCTTGCTGAATACTGTTTTTTGATCACCCGTAATTACACCTGCATTGATCAGTTCTGCCTCGAGAAACAGGCGATCGGCATAAGTGATAAATTGATGAGGCAGTGCACCCGTTCCTGCTTTTTGCGCAGTTATTGTGTTAATGGCAATTGCTGAACTGTCATTAAAGCGACCACCTGCAGGGTATAAACCCAGCAAAGAATAGGTATTGCTGTTAGAACCATCGCGGCAATTTCCATTTGAGCCAAAGAAAATAGTGATGAAGCCACCGTCACGAAACTTAGTACAAATCTCGGGAGTCGGATTTGAGCCCCCGGGTGCAGATTTCTGGTTATAAATATAGTAAGGTATTCTTGGGTCGGCAATTCCATTTAGAATATTAGCATTCCTTCCTTTCATGATCTCATACATCCATGGGCTAAAAAGTTGTCCTCCGCGCTGTGTAGCTGTATAATCACCATAAGCTGGGTGTCTGTCATCGGTGGTACCAAAAGGTCCGTAGGGCATCATAAAATTTTCAGCCTGTGCATTGATAAGATTTGCCGGAGTTGCCAACAATGCCGTAACCGCTGCTTTAACATCCTGAACACGTCTTACCTGAGTGTACAATTTAAGCTTTATGGTATTTGCTGCTTTTTTCCAGTTGGTTGTATTTCCTTTATAAATAAAATCGTCAGATGAAGGCTTCGAAGCATTAGGTGCCGTGTTGTTTATATCATTTATACCTTCATCAATTAACGCTATAAGTTTTGGATAGATATCAGAGCCTTTATCAAATTTAGGTTGTGTTATTCCGCTTTCAAACTGATCAAACTCAGAATAAGGAACATCACCATAAACATCTACTAAAATACTAAAAGCATATGCCTTCAAGATCTTTGCGATACCAGCATAGGTAAAGCGAGTTTCGGCAGTTCCCTGTGTAATTATTACGTCAAGATTAGCAATGGCCCCATACAGGCCATCCCAGCCGGCAGAACCCGCTCCATACCTGTCTGCGCCTACACGGCCCGTGGTTTGGTGTGTATAAATAGACATCGTACTACCTAGTCCTGAACCTAACGCTATGTTAGCAGCAATATCTCTTTCGCATTTACTTAGTAGTAATGATACGGGCACAGCAGTAGGGTCGTTAAGATTTTTGTTTACATCAAGAAATTTTTTACAACTCGTTATGCCAGCCACCAATACTATCAATGCTATAAAAAAGTATATAAAATGATTTTTCCTTCTCATAATTAAAAATTTAGGTAAGATTAGAAAGTTATGTTTAAGTTAACACCCAGTCTTCTTGTACTTGGTGCGCCTCCGGTTTCAACTCCTTGTGCATTGCCCGAAACAAGAGAGTTGATATCTGGATCAAAATGTGTGTATTTAGGAACATTTGGTGCTAAGAACCAAAGATTGCGGCCGCTTACCGAAAAAGTAACAGCAGTTAACTTGAGTTTATTTACCAGAGTCGAAGGAAAGTTATAGGCCAAAACCACTTCTCTCAACCTGTAGACAGTACCATCGAACACAGAATATTCAAATGCTCCGTTGGTAGCAAAACTTGCCCCGGTACCATTAGTAAAGAAAAGATCATTGGTTGTAACTCTTGTCTGACTTTGCACAGGTTTACCACCAACCAATAAAGGTGTATAGTGATTCCTGCCATCAGCACCCGGAACTGCAGTATTATTTGAGTAAAGCCCATCGATAATACGACTGGTTTCCCTGTCTTTAGTATCTAGTGTTACGCCTCTGCCCAACATACCTTGAATAGTTTCAGAATAGAAATCGCCGCCTTGTGTCCAGTCAAAAAGAGCACTCAACTGAAATCCCTTATAGGAAATAGTATTGGTAATACCTACTTTAAAATCAGGATTTGGATCTCCCACCATGTCATCATTCGGGTCAACCATTGGCATACCAGAAGTTTGATTGATCAGCAATGTTCCATCCTCAGTACGGGCAGAATGACTACCTCTTAAGTAACCATAAGGGAAACCAACCTCGATCCAGTTAAACCCGGCAAGCTGTGCCCTTGTGATACCTGGTATTAGTTCCTCAACGGTATTTTTATTTTTGGTAAAAATTCCTCTTACATCCCACTGAAAATCCTTACCGGCAATAGGTCTTACATCAAGTGCTGCTTCCCAACCTTCATTACGGATCTGACCAAGATTGGTATAGAAAGAAGTATAGCCGGTAGTCACAGGCAAAGTGATAGGATAGATAAGGTCAGTAGATTTTTTATTGTAATAGGTAAGTTCAAAACCAATACGTCTTTTGAAGAAACGCATCTCAGTACCTATCTCGAGTTCCCTGGTAAATTCAGGAGTAAGTTCCGGATCATAACGTTGAGCGTCCCTATTTGCTAAAGGCTGACCCTGGAAACCGGCGGAGTTAAGAGTAAAGGTAGCTTCACCATTTTGGGGATCGGCATCATTACCCACTCTTGCATAACCTGCACGGATCTTACCATAATCTAACCAGCTTGATTTAAGCTTAAAGGCTTCTGTCCAGATCAAAGAACCGGAAACACCTGGATAAAAATACTGGGCGTTTTTATATGGAAGCGTAGAAGTAAGATCTTCTCTTGCCGTTACATTTAAGAAAGCAAAATTTTTGTAGCCGAGAGAAGCATCACCAAAGAAACCCACCAGTCTCCTTTTGCTCACTCTATCAGCATTGAAACGTGCGGTCGAAGTATTTCTAAGATTGTAGAGGCCAGGAATAACAAAGTTAACGCCCTGATTTTGCTGAAGCCTTGAGGTCCTTTGGTTAACATCGTTACCTAATTTAACATCTAAAGTAAAATTAGTTCCGATCTTAGGTGTAATGATAGCTACTAATGTAGATTGAATTTCCTGCGTTCTATTAACAACTTCGGTAAGAACACCCAACGCATTTTCACCATTGGTACCTCCATAAGAAGACTTATCAATAATCTGATCTCTATAAAGCGCATAACTATTTATACCTGCATTATAGTCAAGCCTAAAAATGTTATTGAACTTGTAGGATGCCCTTGCGTTAGCTACGGTACGATCATCAATAGAAGTTATAGTATTGTGATAAGCGCCCCACACGGGGTTAGTATACTGACCATCATTGAAGCCAATTTGATTACCAGCCCTGTCTGATGAAGGCCACCCTGTAATATCCCAGTTTCTGGCCATTGTAAATGTGCGGCCCCATTGCGATAAGAAACTTTGCGCCTGGCCGATAAATCCACCTACCTGTTTTGACCTGGCATAAGAGAGACTTGCTCCCACTGTTAGTTTACCAATGTTTGTCTGTCCACCAGCACTGACATTG
>VBAS01000115.1:21788-22229 GCA_005882975.1 Bacteroidota bacterium
ATATCCTGTTTGATCAACACGGGAAAGTGTAATACTAAAAAGTGTATTTCCTTCGCCGCCGCTAAGACCCACTGAGTTTTCAAACAAGCTTCCTGTATTAAACAAAGAAGATACGTTATCAGGTACAGGTTGATATGCCAAAGTTGCAAAATTTCCCGCAGCCCCATGGAATGAAATAGGACCAAAAAGTTCAGGGTAAGCTTTATACATAGAAGCCCATGTTCCAGCAGGAATAGAGTCAACACCTGATGCTGAAGTACCGACAATATAGGTCGCAGATGGTACACCATTAGTTACACTCCCACCACCATAAATAACCCCTTTACCGAATTTTGCTCCCCAAGAACCATTAGAGCCCGCCATCGCAAAATTAGCACCAGCACCATATGAATTTTGAAACTCAGGTACTCCGGATATGTTCTCTAAACTGTAGCCTGTTTT
>VBAS01000065.1:0-3452 GCA_005882975.1 Bacteroidota bacterium
AAAGAGTTATTGCAGAACAAATAGTTGATCTTGACTCAAGGCCGGAATGGAAAGCACTGTTGGAAAAGTGGAAGAATAGCAAACCTAACACAGTCGATTTTTCATATTATCCTAAAGAAGTCATCAGGGATTTAATGGCCTTCTTCCCGGATATATGGGCGGCCATGCCGGAAGATGCTATTATGAGTCCGGAAGATTTTCCGAATGGCATATTCGATGCTTTGGGTTTTTGCAAATTCGGGTATATCGGGTTTCATCATCATAGAAAAGCTACAGAGGAAGAACAAAGGATACTGATAAGGTTTGCAAACGAATTCGAAAGGTTATATCAGCGTTTTCTTGATCTTCAAAAAGCAGAAGCGAGTGCAAGAGAAGCACAGATAGAATCATCATTGGAAAGGGTGAGAAGTAAAACAATGGCAATGCATAACAGCGAAGATGTGGGAGATACTGTTGCCACGATGCTTGATGAATTAGTAAAGCTGGGTGTTGAAACTGTTCGTTGTGGAATTGCAATTATTGATGAATCGAAAACAATGGAGGTATGGACGGCATCAACGAAAGAAGATGGAAGCGTTAAGTTGATCATTGGCAAACTTGATATGAGGATTCATCCATTGTTTATGCATGTATATAATGCATGGAAAAACAAGGCCCTGGTTACTGCCTATGAATTGATTGGAGAAGACCTGAAAGGTTATTTCCGTGCCGTAAATAATTCACCTGAATATCCAATTCGTTATGATATTGACTCGATTCCTTATAGGCAATGGAACACATCATTCATGTTTCCGGAGGGATTATTATTTGTTTTTTCCCAGGAACCCCTGGCAACTGAGACAACTCAAATCTTTAAACGTTTTGCAGGAGTATTCGGACAAACTTATCGCCGTTATCTCGATCTGCAAAAAGCTGAAGCCAATGCAAGAGAAGCACAGATAGAAGCAGGCCTGGAAAGAGTTCGTGCAAGAACGATGGCAATGCATAGCAGTGAGGATGTAAGTATTGCTACTGCAACCATGTTCACTGAATTAGAAAAATTGGGAATAGAAAATCTTCGTGGTGGTATTACAATTATCAAAGCCGGCAATAAGCAGGAAGTATGGGGCGTAACAAATCTGCCTGATGGCAAAACAATAAGATCTATTGGTGAATTTGATATGCATTTACATCCTCTTTGGCGGGAATTATTAAATACACAGCTGAATAATGGGGATTATCTCTATTACCGACTGGCCGGTAAAGACAAAGAAGATTATATAAACGTATTAAATGCAACGCCAAATTACCTGTCACAGCCAATAAAAGAATTTCCTGATGTACATGTTCAATCTTATTTTTTTGGCGAAGGTGCAATATGGACAAATTCTTTAGAGCCACACTCAGAAGAGCAAAAGCAAACCATGAAAAGATTTGCTTCCGTTTTCTCACTTACTTTCCGCAGGTACCAGGATCTGAAAAAAGCGGAAGCCCAGGCAAGAGAAGCAACTATTGAAACTGCGTTGGAGAAAGTCCGTGGTAAAGCCATGGCTATGCATAACAGTACCGATCTTACTGCCACCGCAAGTCTGGTATTTACAGAGTTGAGAAAGTTGGGTATTAGCCCCATGCGTTGTGGCGTAGGTATGCTTAATAAGGAAAGCAGGAAGGGACTATTATATTCAGCTATCGCTTCAGATGAAGGTGATAGCCTTTCACGGTTCGGGTGGGTCCTACTCGATATTGATCCTGTTTTACGATCCATATATGATCATTGGAGTCGTGGAGAAGATTATTTCCCGGTGCTGACAAAAGAAATGTTGAGATCGTATTATGAACATTTGAGATCGGGTTTTGTAGTTCCTGAAGAACAAACGGAATATGAACATCACGGATGTTTTCTTTCATTCTCGGAAGGAGTTTTTTACGGATGGGCCGAAAAACCATTTACCGAAATAGAAATAAAGATCCTTAAACGCTTTGCTTCTGTTATTGACCTTACGTTCAGGCGGTATATTGAATTGCAAAAGTCAGAGACCAATGCAAGAGAAGCAGTGAAGCAAGCGGCACTTGACCGTGTTCGGGCAGAGATCGCCTCCATGCGCACTGTTAATGATCTTGATCGCATTACTCCATTAATATGGAATGAGCTTACGATATTAGGCATTCCATTTATCCGCTGTGGTGTATTTATCATGGATGAAGAACAACAGCTTATTCATACATTTCTTTCAACGCCTGATGGAAAAGCCATTGCTGCATTTCATTTGCCTTATAATACACCAGGGAATCTTGCAAAGGTTGTAGTCAACTGGAAGAAAAACACAAAATACATCGATCATTGGGATGAAACAGAGTTTATCCAGTTCGCAGATATTTTAGTTAAGGAAGGTGCACTTATTTCAGCTGAACAATACCTGAAAACAATTCCCAGGGGTGGGTTCTATCTGCACTTCCTGCCCTTCTTACAGGGAATGCTCTATGTAGGAAACACTGACCAATTAAAAGAGGAAGAAATTGAATTGATACAACATGTGGCGGATGCATTCTCTACTGCTTATGCCCGCTACGAAGATTTTAATAAACTGGAAGCTGCAAAGCAACAGGTAGAAAAAACATTGACAGATCTGAAACAGGCACAAACACAATTGGTGCAATCAGAAAAGATGGCAAGCCTCGGTGAATTGACTGCTGGCATTGCACATGAAATTCAAAACCCATTGAATTTTGTAAATAATTTTTCTGAAGTGAGTAAAGAGTTGCTGGATGAAATGAAAACCGAATTGGAAACCGGCAATACGGAAGATGCAAAAGATATTGCCGATGATGTTATCCAGAATTTAGAAAAAATAAATCATCATGGAAAAAGAGCAGATGCAATAGTGAAGAGCATGCTGCAACATAGCCGCAGTAGCAGTGGTAAAAAAGAACCCACAGATATTAATGCGTTGGCTGATGAATATTTGAGACTTGCATATCATGGCTTGCGTGCAAAGGATAAATCATTCAATGCAAAATTCGAAACTGAATTTGATAACAGCATTGGAAAAGTAAATATCATTTCACAGGATATCGGCAGAGTATTGGTCAACCTTATCAACAATGCTTTTTATGCGGTAAGTGAAAGAAAAAAACACGAGACGAACGGGTACGAGCCAACTGTAGAAGTGCTCACAAAAAAAACAAATGATAAGATCGAGATCAAGGTGAAGGACAATGGCAACGGCATTCCACAAAAAGTAATAGATAAAATATTTCAACCCTTTTTTACCACTAAGCCAACAGGCCAGGGAACAGGATTAGGCTTATCGTTGAGCTATGATATAGTTACAAAAGGTCATGGTGGCGAGTTGAAGGTGGAAACAAAAGAAGGGGAGGGAAGTGAATTTATTATTCAGTTACCCGGTTAATTAATGTGTCGTGCCGATGGCACTTTGTCATATGCTGTTGTTTGCGCCGGAATAAATTCCGGT
>VBAS01000065.1:3537-34371 GCA_005882975.1 Bacteroidota bacterium
TTTGACCAATTGAATCCGGAGTTACAAAACAAATCCGAGCCTATGGCTCTGCATCAGGTGAAACTATGAACAACTTTGAAGATACAGAGGCGTAGCCCCGGTTGAATTTTTGACCAATTGAATCCGGAGTTACAAAACAAATCCGAGCCTATGGCTCTGAATCAGGTGAAACTATGACACCTTTGAAGACACCAGAGGCGTAGTCTTGGTTGAATTTTTATCCAATTAATCCGGCTTTACAAAACGAATGCGAGCTTAATGCTCTGCATCCGATGAAACTATAATCTTTAAAGACATCAGAGGCGTAGCCTCGGTTGGATCTTGTAACCATGGACTTCAGTCCATGGCAATGAAGCAGCAACTATAAAGAGCCGTAGGCTCGATAGATATAAAAAATAAACATCGTGGCTAACACCTAACACCAGATCTACCTGCAAACTGTGTTCGCAGTAAAATATAGGAATGCTGTCATCAATAAAGAATGGCGGCCAACACTCCTGGGTGTTATCGGTAACCTTATCAATGAATCAAATTGTAAAACCATTATCGTAAATGGTGTGGAAGATCATGTGCATTGTTTCCTCGGATTGAAGCCTGTTGTTTCGGTTTCTGAATTAATGAAAACAGTAAAAGCAAAATCATCAAAGTATATCAATGACCATTCATTGACGCCAGCAAGATTTGAGTGGCAGGAAGGTTATGGGGTATTCTCATATCATCGGTCGCTGATCGACACCGTTTATAATTATATAAAGAATCAGGAAGAGCATCATAAAGTTCATACTTTCAGGAACGAGTATCTGGATTTACTAAAAGAGTTTGAAGTGGAATATGATGAGCAGTATCTTTTTCAAGCCATGATTTAAATAGTAGGACTATTGCTTTTAAAAATGTGCGAATAATGACGATGAAAGTCTTCTTAAAAATATTTTTTTTTGTATTGCTTCCGGTTTTATCCTCGGCCCAACAAAACGAGCCGGATAGTCTTCGTAAAATATTTTTCAGTTTAAAAGATGATTCAGTGATCTATGAGGCTGCTATTCATCTCTATGATTATTATGAAGAGCTGAATCGTGACAGTGCTTTTTTTTACGGTTCGCAATCAGTATTAATAAGCAGGAGAAACAACAAAAAGCTCAACGAGGCCTATTCACTTAGCCGCAAAGCTTACCAGGAAGTAAATATGGGCAGATTTGCTGAAGCACTGCATAGTTTGCTGGATGCGTTTTCAATCTGTGAAAAAAAAGAAAATGAAAAATATTATTGGGCAGTTCATCCTCTCAGATATGAATCGCAAAAAAGGCTATATGCTCTTTCCTGTACCCATCACATTTATGGAATACTCATGCGGGAAACCCAAAATATGGAGCAGCAAATGATTCATTTCAGAGAGGCAAAAAGAATTGCTGTTGAAATTAATAACCCTGCCCGTTCCTTGCTTGGAAGTCTTAACCTTGGCAGAATTTATATTGAAACAGGCAAGCTTGATTCTGCTTTACTTTATGAAGATGAAGCAGAAGAAATTGCGAGGAAGTCTGGTCGGGAAAAATATCTTTCAGGCATTCTTCTTTTTAAAGCAGTGATATATTTGAAAAAAGGTGATACAACCAGTGCCCTTAACCACTATTATGAAGCTATAAAATCTGGTGCTGAGCAGAATAACCTTGACGGATTGGTAAGAGCTTACCGGGACCTGACACTTTATTATATTACTAAACATAACAAAGATTCAAGTCTATATTATGCAATCAAGCAAATGGACATTTCAAAAAAATTGGGAGCGGTTTCAGCACTTGGATATCACATAGGAATCGCTTACGAAAACCTTTATCTTGTTTATCGGTTAAGAAACCAGATGGACAGTGCCCATAAATACCTTGCCCTAACGCAAAAAACGAATGACAGTTTAAATCAATCCAAGATCCAAAGCCTGGCTGAATTTCAAAAGCTTAGCCTGAACGAGCAACAACGATTACAGCTTGCGGAGAAAGAGAAGGTGATTTATCAGAATAAGGTCAGAACTTATTTTATGCTGGCAGGTATCGGAGTATTGTTATTGCTGGCAATAATTTTTTACAGGAATAACCGACAAAAGCATAAAGCAAAAATTAAGATCGAACAAGCGTATGATAATTTGAAAGCAACACAGCAGCAACTTATTCAATCTGAAAAAATGGCTTCTTTAGGAGAGCTTACAGCTGGCATTGCACATGAAATACAGAATCCCTTGAACTTTGTCAATAACTTTTCCGATGTAAATACAGAATTGGTTGACGAGCTAAAATCTGAACTGGCAACAGGCAATACGCAATCGGCAATAGAGATCGCTGACAATATAAAAGATAACGAACAAAAAATTAATCACCACGGCAAAAGAGCTGATGCGATCGTGAAAGGAATGTTACAGCACTCCAAAACAAGCACCGGACAAAAGGAGCCGACTGATATAAACGCATTAACTGATGAGTATTTGAGACTAGCTTATCATGGCTTAAAAGCAAAAGACAGATCGTTTAATGCAACTTTGAAAACTGATTTCGATAAAAGCATTGGTGACATCAATATCATTCCGCAAGATATTGGAAGAGTTATTCTAAACGTGATCAACAACGCCTTTTATGCTGTGGATGAAAGAAAGAAGCTAAGCCTGAATGGATACGAACCAACGGTTTCTGTAAGTACAAAAAGGAATAACGGCAAAGTCGAAATAAAAGTAAGTGACAACGGCAGTGGCATTTCCCAAAAAGTATTGGATAAGATCTTTCAACCATTCTTTACTACCAAACCAACCGGGCAGGGAACCGGATTGGGTTTATCATTGAGTTATGATATTGTAAATGCACATGGTGGAGAGTTGAAAGTGGAAACGAAAGAAGGCGAAGGAAGTGAATTTATTATTCAATTACCCTTTAAACCCATTGGATAATGAAAAAAGTCATCGGTCTGTTCCTATTTTGGTCCTTCTCTCTGCCGGTCTTTGCACAGAACTATCAGCAAGCGATCATCGACAGCTTGAAGAAGGAACTTTCCATAAGCAAAATTGATACAAGTAATGTTCTTACAATGGTAAAGCTTGCTGACCAGTATAAGTTCTCAAATGTTGACTCTTCTTTGTTTTATGGACAAAAGGCCCTTGAGGCATCGCGAAAAATAAAATTTCACGAAGGGGAATATAAATCCCTTTTTATAATGGGATACGCACTTTCGATGGCAGGTAATAGCACAAGGGCTTTGGAATTGGAGTTGAAGGCCTTGCGGATCACTGAGAAATACAATTTTACGATTGGCCGGGGGCAAATACTTAATAGGCTTGGCATAATATACCGGTCAGCAGGAGATTTTTCCTCAGCACTGTTTTATCATAAACAGTCAAAGCAGTTTTTCGACTCGTCGCATAATTACAAGATGGCGGTACCGGCAGAAGTATATCTTGGAATGGCCTATTACAGATTGAATGAACTGGACTCTGCTTTATTTTATAGCCTCAGGGCAGACAAAAATATTAAACGATATGGTGATGAGATAATGAGTTGTCCCAATTTAATTACGTTGGGTAGGATTCAAACAGTTAAAGGTAATGTACAGCCTGCACTCAATTATTTTCAACAAAGCTTATCGGCAGGTTATTTAATAGATCAATATTTTTTTACCAGTACAGCAAACATTGAAATTGCGGAGATATATCAACAGGCAGGGCAACCTGATTCTTGTATCTATTATGCACAAAGGGCACTTGATGATGCGCAAAAAAACGGCAATGGCCTTTCAATTGCTGAAGTCAGTATTTTTTTGTCTTCGCTATACGAAAAAAGCAACCTGGAACTTGCACTTCGGTATCACAAAATGGCCGTGGCGGCTTTAAAGAAAATAAACAATCTATACAATCTAAATGCCATTCAGAACCTGATGGCGTTCGATGAAGAAGAGCGACAATTCGAAATATCAACTGCACAGGCTGCTTATCAAAATCAGGTTAGACAATATGCATTACTAACTGGTTTAGGTGTATTCCTTTTGATTGCGTTTTTTCTCTACCGCAATAACAGGCAAAAACAGAAGACCAATGCCTTGTTGCATCATCAAAAAGAAGAGGTCAATGCGCAAAAAATCATAGCCGAAAAAACACTTTCCGAACTTAAATCCACCCAGTTGCAACTTATCCAATCAGAAAAGATGGCCAGCCTCGGTGAACTTACAGCAGGCATTGCCCATGAAATACAGAACCCTTTGAACTTTGTAAATAATTTTTCTGAAGTAAATGAGGAACTTGTCAAAGAACTAAATACAGAAGCAGAGAAAGGTAATCTTGAAGAGGTAAAAGCAATTGCAAAAGACATTCAGTTCAATTCAGAAAAAATAAATCATCATGGTAAAAGAGCCGATGCGATCGTAAAAGGAATGCTTCAACATTCAAGAACAAACAGTGGGCAAAAAGAGACAACAGATGTAAATGCTTTGGCTGAAGAATATTTACGTCTCTCTTATCATGGTCTGCGTGCAAAAGACAAATCCTTTAATGCAACAATGAAAACAGACTTTGACCACAGTATGGAAAAAATAAATATCATTCCGCAGGATATCGGAAGGGTTGTTCTCAATTTGATCAACAATGCTTTTTATGCAGTTGATGAAAAAAAGAAAGCAGCAGTTGAGAATTACGAACCAACTGTTTCAGTAAGCACAAAAAAGAATAACGGAAAGGTTGAAATAAGAGTGAGAGACAACGGCAATGGTATCCCACAAAAAGTATTAGATAAAATATTTCAACCATTCTTTACCACTAAGCCAACAGGGCAGGGAACGGGATTAGGCTTATCGTTGAGTTATGACATTGTAAAGGCACATGGGGGAGAATTGAAAGTGGAAACCAAAGAAAAAGCAGGCTCAATTTTTATAATTCTATTGCCAGCTAGCTAGTATTTATATGAAGTTGTTCATAAAAATATTGTTGTTTTTATTCCTGCCTTTTTCCGCAATAACGCAGGATACAACGGTTATTATATCACCAGGTATGTCTGGACTGGATTACATACTGTTAGGTAACACGAATGGTTGGATCTTCAGGCAAGGAAATGATATAATATGGGCTAATAAGAATATTGATGTTCGGGACTGGAAAAAACTAAAGCCATCAGAGCTATCTGAAAAATTTGCAGATAAAGAGGGGCGAGTGGAAGGATGGTTTAGAATTAAGATAAAGTTGGATACCGCTTTCAGAGATACGGCCCTTGGCCTATATATGTACTCGTGGGCAGCATTAGAAGTTTATGTTGACGGAAATTTGCTAAATACTTTTGGCAATACCGGAACTAATGGCAAACCTTTTAAAGAGTTTAGCCCAATATACCAATTCCCTGTTCCTTTTAATATTGAAAGGAATAATGAACATATTATTGCCGTACATTTTGTGGATTTTCTTTCTCCGCTTCCGCCTTACCATTTAAAATCCAAAGAACGGCTTCGCAATTTCCTTTCAATAACCAGTCCTGAATTCATTACAAAGAATTTCGGTTATTATATGCAGGAACGTTTTTATAGAAGTATGTTGTTATCAGTAAACATTGTCTTATGCCTGCTTTTTTGGTTGTTGGCTTTTCAAAACCCAGCCGAAAAAAACCTTTTTCTAATAGGGACGACCACAACACTTCTTGCTCTTCTGCTTTATTGCGAAACATATTCCAGTCCGGGTGTTTCATTTTTTGTTCTTAGATTTTTTTCTTTAGCCGCGTCCATATTAAGAGCCATGGTTATGATATTGATCATAGTGCTGATGCTCCGGATATTCAAACGAAAAATAACCACACTTTTTAAAACAGCAGTATCGATCATACTTATTGGAACAATCATTCAATTATATTCTGAAAAATATATAATACTGATCCTACAGGCTTCACTGATACTATTCCTTTACGCATACTATATTATTACATCCTGGAAAACATTAAAAGGAGCCCAATGGGCTGTGTTGACAGGAGTTTTAGTATGCTTATTTTTTGGATTATTATTGGCGAGCTCTTCTTTAGAGAACCCGGAATTAAATTATTCTTTAGCATTTTTATATTATTCAGGACTTTTTCTATCCATTCCTTTATCCCTATTGGTTTATGTCGCGTTGCGGTTTAGAGAGATATTAAAAGAAGTGCAGCAAAATGCTAAACAGGTAGTAATGCTATCAGAAGAAAAAAAGGAGCAGGCATTGAATCAACAAAAAATTCTGCAGGAAGAAGTGAACAGGCAAACCGCAGAATTGCGAAACACACTTAATAATTTAAGATCTACCCAGTCCCAACTCATCCAATCAGAAAAGATGGCCAGCCTCGGAGAACTTACCGCAGGCATTGCCCATGAAATACAAAACCCGTTAAACTTCGTCAATAATTTTTCTGAAGTCAACGATGAACTGCTAAAAGAATTGAACTCAGAAGCTGACAAAGGAAACTTAAGTGAAGTGAAAGCAATTGCAAATGACATTGCATTCAATTCAGCAAAAATAAATCATCATGGCAAAAGAGCCGATGCTATTGTAAAGGGAATGCTTCACCATTCAAGAACAAGCAGCGGACAAAAAGAATCAACTGATATAAATGCATTAGCTGATGAATATCTGAGACTGGCGTATCATGGCCTTCGTGCAAAAGACAAATCGTTTAACGTAACGATGAAAACAGATTTTGACGAGGGCATTGGAAAAATAAATATCATTCCGCAAGATATTGGCAGAGTTGTTTTGAATTTGATCAATAATGCATTTTATGCTGTAGATGCAAAGAGTAAACACAATCAAAATGGATACGAACCAACTGTTTCAGTAAGTACAAAAAAGAACAATGGAAAAATTGAAATAAGTGTAAAGGACAATGGCAATGGCATTTCGCAAAAAGTAGTGGATAAAATATTTCAACCATTCTTTACTACAAAGCCAACAGGACAAGGTACTGGTTTGGGTTTGAGTTTAAGTTATGATATAATAAAAGCACATAATGGAGAAATAAAAGTGAACACGATAGAAGGTGAAGGTTCAGAGTTTGTCATCTCGTTACCCGTAAAATGAGATCTGAATTAATTGTATGAAACATTTATTCCTGATCACATGCTTCTTCATCACGGCCAGTTCTTTCGGCCAGGAAGTTTTTCAATTGCAAAAAATAGATGAGGGAGGTATTACACTTGATAAAGCGTGGAAGTTTCATCCCGGTGATGATCCTGCTTGGGCAAAGCCAGGGTTCGATGACTCTAATTGGGAAAAAATAGATCCAACGGATGAACTGCACCATTTACCGCAGGTGAGAAAAGCCGGCATCGGTTGGTTTAGACTAACGATGCTTGTTGATTCTTCTCTTACAGACGAAAGACTCACGATGATAACCTCTTTACTTGGCGCTGCGGAAATTTATTTGAATGGACAACTAATTTATTCATTCGGAACAGTTAGCAGTGACTATAAAAAAGAGCAAACCAGGTTTATTTCCAATCACCTGTTCAGTTTCAAACTTGGTCCACAACGGGTACAGGAGATCACTGTCAGGTATTCCTTCAATAAAAAAAATTTTTACTTACAATTTATTGAGGCCCGGCCGATCATTCAGCTAAAATTAAAAGAAAGTAATGAAGCCCTGGCTGATCATATTAAAGAGGATGAATTTGATTCCAGGTTGCGATCCATTCAATCGTCTTTTTACCTGCCATTGGGATTTTTATTATTGTTTCTTTTCCTTTCTTTCCGGCTTCAGAAAGAATACCTGTATTCAGGCATTTTTTGCTTTTGTATGTTTGCGGCAATCATATTACACATATCCGCCTTATCGGAACCAACCACGGTATCAAGAGCAGATTATCTTTTATTGGCAACACAGGTTTTTTACATTATAGGTGCCTTTGCATTGTTAAACGGCATAAATATTCTTTATAAGCAAAAGAAGAGTTGGTTCTTTTATATTATTATTTTGTATGGATTGCTCATCATTCCATTCTACTTTATTTCTTATGATGTAAGCGGACTTTTTAATGCCTGTTTCTTTCCTGTGATCAATATTGAATTTTTACGCCTGAATATTCTCGCTGTTCGACGTAGACGACCGGGAGCATGGATACTTTTAGTCACCAGTCTTTTATTTGCCATAATCATACTTTTTTATGTGTGGACTGAGATAGTAGGAAAAAACAAATTGGGTTCTTTCTTCGTAAGTTTAAGTTATTTTATTCTTGGCATAGGCTTGTCATTATTTTATGCTGGTGAATTTGCCCGAACAGCGTCTTCGCTTCAGCAAAGCCTGTCTGAAGTAAAAGAGCTTTCAGAGGAAATGATCGCAACGGAAAAAGAAAAACAACAAATACTAAGTGCACAAAATGATATCCTGGAAAAACAGGTGTCAGAAAGAACAGCAGCATTAAGTCAGTCATTGAAAGATCTGAAAGAAACACAGGCACAATTAATTCAACGTGAAAAGATGGCTTCACTTGGAGAACTTACAGCAGGTATTGCACATGAAATACAAAATCCTTTGAATTTCATTAATAATTTTTCAGAGGTTAATAAGGAATTGCTCCAGGAGATGAAAGAAGAAGTTGATAGCGGCAACACAGAAGCGGTAAAAACGATCGCAAATGATATAATATATAACCAGGAAAAAATAAATGAACACGGAAAAAGGGCGGATGCAATAGTAAAAGGCATGCTCCAGCATAGCGGAAATAGCAGTGGAGTAAAAGAGCCAACTGATATTAATAAATTGGCAGATGAGTATTCCCGTTTATCTCATCATGGTTTCCGGGCAAAAAACAAATCTTTTAATGCAATATTAAAAACTGATTTTGATGAAAAGATCGGTATTATTAATATTATTCCACAGGATATAGGAAGGGTAATTCTTAACCTGATCAACAATGCATTTTATGCGGTGGATGAAAAGAAAAAGCAAAATCAAAATGGATACAAGCCAATAGTTTTAGTAAGTACAAGAAATAATAATGGCAAAATTGAAATAACGGTTACTGACAATGGTAATGGCATTCCTCAAAAAGTGTTGGATAAGATATTTCAACCATTCTTTACCACCAAGCCAACAGGACAGGGAACTGGTTTAGGTTTGTCGCTGAGTTATGATATCGTAAAAGCACATGGTGGAGAGTTGAAAGTGGAAACGAAAGAAGGTGAAGGTTCTGTTTTTGCTATTACACTTCCGGCAACTTTTAATAATTAAATCGAAAAGATATGAAGCTTCTTACTTTTTTAATGACAATTATTCTTACTGTGAGCTTGCAAACTGCAGTTTCACAATCATCTTCAAAATTTAGCACCAATACATTTATTAATGACAAAGGTGACACCTTGCGTTACCGGCAGCTTTTCCCCGATGCCGACACCTTGCGAAGATTTCCACTGGTAATTTTTTTACATGGTTCTGGCGAACGAGGGAATGATAACGAAGCACAATTAAAATGGGGTGTAATGAATTTTGCATCAGATGAAAATATGATACGTTATCCTGCTTTTGTTATAGCCCCGCAATGTCCTTCAAATATTAGTTGGTCAAATTTTGATCGTGACAGGAATAGTACGCAAATGAAGTTGCAACCTTCACCTACTAAACCTATGCAATTGCTTATCGAGTTAATTGATAAACTTAAAAAAACCTTACGTGTTGACACTACGAGAATATACATTACAGGTCTTTCCATGGGCGGTTTCGGAACTTATGATGCTATAATGCGGTATCCGAAATTATTTGCAGCAGCAGTTCCGGTTTGCGGTGGTGGCGATGTTTCAAAAGCACCATCAATAGCGCATATACCGATCTGGATATTTCATGGAGCGGAAGATCCTTCTGTGAATCCTGTTTATTCTCTTGAAATGTTACAGGCCTTAACTAAAGCAGGAGCTCATCCTGGATTTACACAATATCCCGAAGTAGGACATTTTTCATGGTTGGGAGCTTATAGTGATCCTTTAATGTTAGAGTGGCTTTTCAGGCAGCGCAAATAAGTATTAGATTTAGTCAGACCTTAGAGAATGAAGGATCGGAATTTATTATCATTTTATAAAACCTATAATGAAAAGAAAATTTTTTAAGCTGCCACTGTTTTTTTCTTTCTTCTTTTTTTACGGGTATATATCTGGGCAAAACAATTTCGATAAAACGCTATCACACCCAAAGGATACTAACGAGGTCAAAAGATTGATCGATGTGGCAGGAGAATATCGTTTTTCAAAACCGGATTCATCGATCATTCTTGCGGAAGAAGCTCTTTCACTCTCACGTCAATTAAATTTTGTAAGCGGGGAAGGGAATGCATTAATTACGCTGGGTGAAGATCATCGGCTCGGCGGCGATTTCCCACAGGCTTTAGAAGCATTGTTCCATGCCTTACAAATAAGCAGAGATATAGGGGACCAGGAAATGGAAGCAGCTAGTTTGAATTTTATCGGAGTAGCCTATGTTGATCTTGGGGAGCCAAGACAGGGTCTTAATTATCTTTTTCAGGCTAAAGAACTAAATGAAAAACATTCATATACAATAATGGATTGTTTCGGTTTGACTATCATCGGGGGTGCTTATGAACAATTAAATATTTTTGACTCTGCTTTGTTTTTCCATGAACAAGCTTACCAGGTTCTGAACAGTATAAATTCTGCAGATATTACCAGCAGTCCATTGAGATCCCTTGTATTAAGACATCTTGGAAATGTACAATACCACTTAGGTAATTATGATAAAGCCCTTAGTTATTACCGGCAAGTTATTAGCAACAATGATCTGTTGAATATCAGTGGTTCTCAATTCCAAATTGCTGAATATTTTTTTAAAATAAAAAATAACCCCGACTCTAGTCTTTATTATGCATTGCTTGCTTTTAACAATGCTCAAAAATCATTTCAGAAAACCTATATACTGGATGCCAGCAAGATCCTTGCAAAACTTTATAAAGCCAGGAATAAATTGGATAGTGCTTATTATTATCATGAAGTAGCATTGGAGATGAACGACAGTCTTTTTGGGTCGGAAAAAACTCATAAACTTCAATTATTAGCGATCAACGAACAACAGCGGCAGCAGGAAATTCAACAAGAGAAAGAAAAATTTAAGAGCAGGATCAAAATATATTTTTTGCTGGCAGCAGTAGGATTGTTTTTATTACTTGCCATAATATTTTATCGTAACAACCGGCGGAAACAAAAAACAAATAAAGTTTTACAAGATACTCTTGCGAATTTAAGATCTACCCAATCACAACTCATCCAATCAGAAAAAATGGCATCACTTGGTGAACTTACTGCAGGCATTGCACATGAGATTCAAAATCCGTTAAATTTTGTAAATAACTTTTCAGAAGTAAATGAAGAGTTACTGAAAGAATTAAATACAGAAGCGGATAAAGGAAACCTGGATGAGGTAAAAGCAATCGCAAAAGACATTACATTCAATTCGGAAAAAATAAATCATCATGGTAGACGAGCTGATGCTATTGTAAAAGGAATGCTTCAACATTCAAGAAGCAGCAGCGGTATTAAGGAGCCAACTGACATTAATGCTTTGACTGATGAGTACCTGCGACTGTCTTATCATGGTCTGCGTGCAAAAGACAAATCATTTAATGCAACAATGCAAACTGATTTTGATAACAGCATTGGGAAAATAAGTATTATATCACAGGATATTGGTCGTGTCATTCTCAATTTGATCAACAATGCATTTTATGCTGTTGATGAAAAAAAGAAATATACTTTGATAAGCTCAGTACAAAATGGATATGAGCCAACAGTTTCAGTAAGTACAAAAAGAAATAATGGAAAAGTTGAGATAAAAGTAAAGGACAATGGAAATGGAATTCCGCAAAAAGTTTTAGATAAAATTTTTCAACCATTCTTTACCACTAAACCAACAGGACAGGGAACTGGTTTGGGATTATCATTGAGCTATGATATTGTTAAAGCACATGGTGGTGAAATAAAAGTAAGTACAACGGAAAAGGAAGGAACTGAGTTTACAATTGCATTGCCTGCATAAATGGTTATGGGAAAAGTGGAATGAAAGACCAGGAAGGCTCTATCTTTATTATGAATTTACCAGCCTAACAACTAACACCCCGCATATGAGAAAGAAAATTTCTATTTCACTATTTGGTTTGATAGTGAGCTTTAGTTTTCTAAATGCCCAGGTTAAACCAGCTGACAGCCTCTACAACTTATTGGTCGCACACACACAAGAAGATACCGTAAGAGTTAACCTTCTAAACAATCTTGCGTATGAGGTAAGAAGAACGAAACCAACGACAACAGATTCTTTGGTCAAACTGGCCATTGAACTTTCAG
This sequence comes from Bacteroidota bacterium, assembly GCA_005882975.1. Taxonomy (GTDB): domain Bacteria; phylum Bacteroidota; class Bacteroidia; order Chitinophagales; family Chitinophagaceae; genus VBAS01. The sequence continues at coordinate 15,848 of VBAS01000065.1, forward strand.
ATAAACTAAATTATGCGAAAGGGAAAGGATACGCCCTGGCTATAGAAGGAAACCGGTATTATCTTAAACTAAAGTATAAACAAGGAGACAGCGTATTTGCCATATCAAAACAACTCCTGGAAAGTGTAAATGATAACAAAGACATGGCCTACATGTTTAGATCATGGGCTACTATGAAAATGGATGAAGGCAATCATGCCCAGTCTCTTGATTATTTTTTACAGGGATTAAAGAAGGCACAGGAAGCTGGAGATATAAAACAAGTGGTGGGTATCGAAGGGAACATCGGATACCTTTATAATATATTAGGAGAATTTGAAAAAGCCATCCCCTACCAGACTGACGCATTGAAACAAGCTGAAAAAATTGGGTATAAGGTCGGGATGTCCGGGGCTTATAATGCTATAGGTAAAACGTATAAAACTTCAGGTAATTATCCGGCATCACTGGAAGCATATACTAAAGGACTCGATATTGACCGCGAACTGAAAGACTCAACTTCTATTGGGATCGATCATGGCAATATAGGAGATGTGTATGAACGTATGGGCGATTACCCGAAGGCGTTTGAAAACATTGCAGTATATCTTGATGTTCTAAAAGGTAAATCGCAGTTGGAAGACAGGGAATCATGGGGTCTGTGGGTCAAGGGTAAAGCCTATACTCATTCCGGTGATCCTGCCAATGGATTGAAAACCGCAAAACAGGCTCTTGAACTGGCAAATAAAGTTGGCTGGCGTTTATATCTCCGTGAAATAACAGCACTGATCGCAGAATCGGCTGCTAAACTGAAACAGTGGGATGTTGCTTATGAATACCAGGTTCTTTCTTCTAATTATAAAGACAGCCTGACCGGAAAAGAAATTGCTCAAAAAACTGCTATGCTACAGGCAAGTTTGGAATTAGATAAGAAGCAAGCTCAGATCGCTTTACTTACAAAAGACAAACAATTGCAGGTAGCAGAGAATAACCGTGAACGGGCACTTCTTTTCGCAACACTGGGCGGATTGGCAACTTTAATAGTATTGGCAATACTGATGTATCGAAACAATAAACAAAAACAAAAAGCAAATCTTTTATTACAAAAACAAAAACAGGAGATCGATAAAAAAGCACATGAACTGTCTGTTCAAAAAGATGAATTACAACAGTCCCATAGTAATATTGAACTGCTCGGCCAGATCGGTCGCAAGATCACTTCTTCACTATCAGTAGAAACGATCATCAGCACTGTATATGACAATGTAAATTCCATGATGGATGCCTCCGTTTTCGGCATTGGTATTTATGATGATGCCACAAAGAAAATTGAATTTCCCGCTACTTATGAGAACGGTGTTGCATTACCTGCCTATACAAATTCTATTTATGAGGAAAACAGGTTTGCCAGTTTATGTTTTATCAGTGGAAAAGAAATTGTAATGGGCGACGTGCAGCAGGAATATAAAAATTATTTGCAGGATGTATTGGTGCCAAAGCAAGGACAACAGCCTGTTTCACTAATATATCTTCCTTTAAAAGCTAAGAATAGAATGTTTGGAGTGATCACTGTTCAAAGTTTTCAAAAGAATGCTTATTCAGAATATCATTTATATATGTTGCGTACCATTGCGATTTACGCCGCTATTGCTTTGGAGAATGCTGAGTCCTATGAAAAATTGAATCAAACGGTAGATAGTTTGAAAAAAACACAATCGCAACTGATCCAATCAGAAAAAATGGCAAGCCTTGGTGAGTTGACAGCGGGCATAGCACATGAGATACAGAATCCATTAAACTTCGTAAATAATTTTTCGGAAGTAAATGCAGAATTAATTGACGAATTGGAACAGGAGATCGAAAAAGGAAACCTGGACGGAGCAAAAGCCATAACAAAAGATATAAAAGAAAACGAGAACAAGATAAATCATCATGGTAAAAGAGCTGATAGTATTGTAAAAGGAATGCTGCAACACAGTCGTAGCAGCAGCGGACAAAAAGAGCTTGCTGATATCAATGCATTGGCAGATGAATATCTCCGGTTAGCCTATCATGGTTTACGGGCAAAAGACAAATCATTCAATGCAAAATTTGAAACACAGTTTGATAACAATATTGACAAAGTAAACGTAATTCCCCAGGACATCGGTCGTGTATTGGTTAATCTGATCAACAATGCTTTTTATGCGGTGGGAGAAAAGAAAAAAATGTCTACTAATGGTTACGAACCATCTGTGGCGATCAGCACAAAAAAATTAAGTGATAAGATCGAGATCAAGGTAAGGGATAATGGAAATGGAATTCCTCAAAAAGTTTTAGATAAGATATTTCAACCATTCTTTACTACCAAGCCAACGGGTGAAGGAACAGGATTAGGTTTATCTTTAAGCTATGATATAATTACAAAAGGTCATGGAGGTGAATTAAAAGTACAGACCAAAGAAGGAGAAGGAAGCGAGTTTGTGATCCAGATACCGATAAGAGCTTAAACAAGTTGTGAAAGAATTATAAGGCATTATGATGGTGAACTAGCAGTGAATAGACCTGTTATGATGAAAAAAATATTTGGCGTGTTGATGTTTTGTTTAGTCACCACAAAAGAAGGAGAAGGAAGCGAGTTTGTGATCCAGATACCGATAAGAGCTTAAACGATTGTCTTATCCCATGTTTTATTTATTTTCAGTATCTGAACGGAAAGCGTGGAAGCCGAATGTATTGTTGTTCGCGGCAATCGATGGGTTCGTTTCAAAAATTATTTGTGGTCGGTTGGATCAGAGTAGATAAATGAAAAGATAAAAACACTAACTTGAATAATCAACTAGATGATTTGGTTGGTTCAGCAGGAAATTTTAGAAACCCTGGACGATGTTATAGCATGGATTTTGATACCGCTAATACTATAAATGAATTAAACAAAAACAGTTATGCCAAAATTTATCATTGAAAGGGAAATACCTGGAGCAGGAAAGTTTTCCGCTGAAAATCTAAAGGCTATTTCTCAAAAGTCAAAAGAGGTATTGTGCGTTCTGGGCTCGGAAATTCAATGGATCCATAGCTATGTAGCAGGTGATAAGATCTATTGCATCTACATTGCTCCAAGTGAAGAACTGATTCGCAAACATGCCCAGATGGGTGGGTTCCCTGCCAACAGCATTACCGAAATATCAAATGTTATTGATCTCGAGACTGCGGAATAATTAAGCGACTGAGTCAAATAGGCAAACTGGGAATATTGCCTCATGTACTGAAAGCAAATCACTTCTTCTTACGTAAATAAGCCACATTAATTCCTTTCAATTATTTAAATTGGCGTATGGATAACCAGCGGCAGAAAAAGCTAATGGAGGAAAACGCCAGTTTCAAAAAGCAATTGACCGATCAATCTGTTGAACTGGAACATACGAGGCGACAAATCGAAATTGAAGCTGCCCTTGACAAGGTAAGGCTCAGAGCCGGAGCTATGCGATCGAGTTCGGAATTGGGAGGAGCATCCGCCGTTTTATTTCAGCAATTAAATCAATTAGGCATTAACACGATCCAAACTGCTGTTGGCATTTTTGATGATCTCAATGAAGCCATGGAGCTATGGCTTACAAGTTATGCTGAGAGCGGAGAAATGGTTCGGATGCTCTACTATTTTAACTTACATATTCATCCCGTATTTGAAAACATCATTCCTGCAAGGCAGGATAATAAACCGTATGCACTTACAATACTTTCCGGCAATGAAGTGAGGTTGTATTATCGAACTATGTCTACCTATCTTTCGGTACCGAAGCAGCAGGTATTTAATGAAACAGAATATTTTTATTCCTTTTTTTTCGCCGGTGGTACGATCAATGTGATCACTAATCAACCACTCATTGAAGAGCAATGCAGGATCATGATCCGTTTTGCCCAGGTATTTGGATTAATGTATACCCGCTTCCTTGATTTGCAGAAGGCAGAAGCAAGTGTAAGAGAAGCACAAATTGAATCTGCATTAGAACGGGTCAGGGCCAGGGCGCAGGCTATGCAAGAGCCCGAAGAATTGAAAGATGTTACCCAGGTTTTCCGCAATGAGATGGGTATACTCGGTAAAAGCGAACTGGAAACTTGTGACATTTATATTTACGACGAAAAGTCCCGGAAGTCTGAATGCTGGTTTGCATTAAAAGGTCAAAGCACCGAAGAGAACAAATTAGTGAGTGACGAATTTGAATTAGACCTGCACGATACCTGGGTAGGTCGTGAGATGCTCCGGTTTTATCAATCAGCGTCCAAAGAAGTATCAATCACGATGACAGCGAATGTTTACAAGGAATGGATCCGCTACTGTGAGCAAAAATGCGAAACGCTCCGCGGTTATTATGGCGAAGAGATGCGTGAAGGAACATATCATCTTTACAAATTTTCCAATGGTGCGATCAGCCAATCTGATGCGAGTGTTATTTCGCAGGAGAGTTGGGACTTGCTTAAACGTGTGGCTTCTGTTTTTTCTCTTGCATATTCCCGGTTCAAGGACTTGACGCAGGCCAGGATAGATCTGCAAAATCTGAAAGCGGAAAAGAGCAGAGCAGAAAATGCCCTTGCGGAATTGAAAGCTACCCAGAAGCAATTGATCCAATCTGAAAAGATGGCTTCACTTGGAGAACTCACTGCAGGTATAGCGCATGAAATACAAAACCCGCTAAATTTTGTAAATAACTTTTCTGAAGTAAATAAAGAATTACTTACAGAATTAAATGAAGAAATTAAAAAAGGGAATTATGATGAGGTAAAGACTATCGCAAAAGATATTACAGAAAATGAAGAAAAAATACGTCATCATGGTAAACGGGCAGATGCAATCGTAAAAGGCATGCTGCAACATTCCGGAAGCAGCAGTGGACAAAAAGAGCCAACAGATATTAATGCGTTGGCAGGTGAATATTTAAGATTGGCTTATCATGGATTAAGAGCAAAGGATAAATCTTTTAATGCAACAATGAAAACTGATTTTGATGAAAGCATTGGTAACATCAATATTATTCCACAAGATATTGGAAGAGTAATTCTTAATTTGATCAACAATGCTTTTTATGCTGTTGATGAAAAAAAGAAATCAGGAATTCAGAATTATGAGCCAACTGTTTCAGTACGTACAAAAAGGAATAGTGACAAAGTTGAAATTAGTGTAAGCGATAATGGGAATGGTATTTCGCAAAAAGTTTTGGATAAAATTTTTCAACCATTCTTTACCACCAAACCAACAGGGCAGGGAACCGGATTAGGCCTATCTTTAAGCTACGACATTATTAAAGCGCATGGTGGGAGAATAAAAGTGGAGAGTAAGGAAGGTGAGGGAGCGGAGTTTATTATTCAGATCCCATGTTCTGTTTAAGTGGGAAGCCAGCACACTAATGATAAAATAAATATGTTAATGCCATCAATTGTTTTGGGTTGTGTGATGGAGAAATGGTAACGGAAGCATATAAAAATGATACAGTGAAGAAAGATTTTACAACAGTCGTTGGGATTCTTTAATGGCATCATTTTAATTTTTATATGCACAAAAGACTTTTATTTTCTGCGCTTCTTCTTATAAGTATCCCCGTTTTTGCACAATTCAACGTGCATTTTATTGTGCAGGAAGCCACTGTTCAAAAGCATGATAGTATTTTTGTTTTAAGTTATAATACAACTAATTTCTCTGGCCAGCGGAACGATACGCTAAAACCCCTCGATGCTACCCATAAAACAATTACATTAAACCTTTCAGCAGGTACTTATCAATTCAATTTTACAAGAGGTGACTGGTCCAAAACAGAAAAAAACGGAGCCTGTGCAGAGGTGCACAGGATACTTTTTATCAATGCGGATACTACTATCAATGTTCTAATAAAAAACTGGAGTGACGATTGCTCTGTAAATCTTTTCTCCGGTGATAAATGGTACCTGTTAAGAACAGATTCGGTGTCTGCTTTAGCCGAGCTGGTGCTGAGCCTGGTAATATTAATTTACCTGCTGAGCATCAAAAAAAAATCAAAAGATGGTTGGCTTATTACAAAGTATATGATTATGATGACTATCTTTTACCTGGCAGATTTTTTAAGAAACATAAATGAAACTCCATGGAGACTGTATACAGTGCAGGATGTCGCAAACGGGTGGCTGGTCATTTGCCATGTATGGTTTTGTTATAATTATCGTAAGCAATTTTTCCGGAGAGAAATGATTGCAGTTTTAACCTTTTTGATAATACTCATAAATGCAATTCTCCTTCCTAACATAATTAATGATCCCATCTTCTCAAATACATTCTACTTAGCATTATTTTCCATTTATATTTTTGCCTACCTGTGGAGCATTGCAGTGTTATTGCGAAAAGCAGGCCACGGGTCGTATACAACCGGAACTAAAAATATAACGTCAGCCACCAGAGACAAAAAGGCCTTCCGGGCATTTGCATGGTGGAGTGCCTTGTTTGTTGTATTGTGCCTGAATTTTATTATTCCTTTGGCGGGTATTAGGTTCCTATCTTATAATGTCTTTATGGTTTTTCATGCCATCTCATTAACATCTCTTGCCTGGTTTGCCATCAACTATGTAAATTATGCAGAGGAATACACCACATTCCAGGTAAAACTGGTTGGGATCATGCTCTTCGTTACACTTTTATTATTGGGCTTATTAGGGTTCATGATCTTACCAGCAGGATATATTTCACAAACCGCAGAAGGGAGGCCCGTGCAAGATGCTGTAAACATACTTGCTATGCTGGTACCGGTAATGACGTTAATAATTATATTATTATTCAATGTGTTTGTAAAAAAGAATCTGCTTCGTCCCTTGAAAGAAGTTTTAGATGGCGTACAACGGGTAAATGCCGGAGATCTGAATGTTGAAGTTCCGGTAGAGGTTAAAGATGAACTTGGTTTTCTTTCTCATAATTTCAATCAGATGACACATTCATTACGGCAGTATTCTGAAAATATGGAAACTCTTGTAGCCGAACGTACCACAGAATTGGAACTTAAATCAACACAATTAGAAAAACAGAAAGCAGCGTTGCAAATAACACTTGAAGATCTAAAGGCTACCCAGGCACAACTTATTCAATCCGAAAAAATGGCTTCTTTAGGAGAGCTTACTGCGGGTATTGCGCATGAGATACAAAACCCTTTGAACTTCGTAAATAATTTTTCTGAAATAAATAAAGAATTGGTTGATGAATTAAAAACAGAATTGGCAACAGGCAATGTGCAATTGGTAAATGAGATCGCAGATAATATAAAAGAGAATGAATCAAAAATAAATCATCACGGTAAAAGAGCAGATGCTATTGTGAAAGGCATGTTGCAGCATAGTCGCAGCAGTAGCGGTGTAAAAGAACTAACAAATATCAATGTATTAGCTGATGAATATTTAAGATTGGCTTATCATGGTCTGCGAGCAAAAGACAAATCGTTTAATGCAACGATGAGAACAGATTTTGACGAAAGCATTGGCAGCATCAATATCATTCAGCAGGATATGGGAAGGGTAATTCTCAATTTGATAAATAATGCATTTTATACTGTGGATGAAAAGAAGAAACACGGTCAAAACGGATACGAGCCAACGGTTTCAGTTAGCACAAAAGGGGCGAATGGTAAAGTGGAAATAAAAGTGGCTGATAACGGCAATGGTATACCACAAAAAGTTCTGGATAAAATATTTCAACCATTCTTTACCACCAAACCAACTGGACAAGGAACGGGATTGGGTTTAAGTTTGAGTTATGATATTGTAAAAGCACATGGTGGCGAGTTAAAAGTGGAAACGAAGGAAGGAGAAGGAAGTGAGTTTACTATTCAATTGCCAAATATTTAATAATTGTATGAAATCACATATAAAAAAACTTCTCACGAAACGATCGCTATGAAAAGAATTTTGCTCACGATACTATTGATACAATTCTTTTACTTCGGCGAATCTCAATTTCTTCCAGATATAGATAGCGTTAAGTTGTTAGTATCTAAATCCACTTCAGATTCAGCCAAAGTGTTTTTATACTCAAACTTAAGTTTTACTTATTCCTTTTTGCAGGTGGATTCAAGCATAGCCTATGCGCAAACAGCGATCCGCATTGCAAGACAATTGAAGTATAAAGAAGGTGAAGCAGCCGCCATGTTTTCTTATGGATGGGCTTTTTGGGCATCGGGAAATTATGATAAAGCCATAGAGGCAGGCCTCAAGGCCTTGAATCTTTATAAGGATTTGAAAGACGATTATAAGGTCATTGCAACATATGAAGAGTTGGCCCTTTTTTATATGCAAGCAGGGGATAGTGATGAGGCATTAAAATATGCCAGGCTTTCAAAGAATTTATTCGAATTAACGAGTGTTTCCCGGAAACTTCTTGGAGTTTTTCCTTACACCACTATTGGATCTGTATTCAGCATCAAAAATCAAATTGATTCCGCTTCATTTTATTTGTCTAAAGCATATGAATGGGAAAAAGCAGATCATTATTTATCGGGTTATACGCTTGATCGGCTCGGGACTCTTGAAGCGCAAAAGAAAAATTATCAAAAAGCCTTAGATTACTTTTATGCACTACTTCCTGATGCGGTCAGGCTTAAAAATTATTTCGACATTGCTGACACTTACGCCCTGATAGCAGGCGTATACCATGAAACAGGAAATATAGATTCTTCCACCTGGTATGCAAAAGAAGTTTTAAACAAACCTCATCTGTCCATCTTCAGGAAACCAGTGTTGGATGCACTCACGATCCTGGCACAGAATTACCGGCTGAAGCACAACAATGACAGTGCACTCAAATATTTGGAATTACGTATTGCCACTAATGATAGCTTGTTTAACAAAGAAAAATCCAGGGCCGTACAGAATCTCACGTTTAATGAACAGTTGCGACAACAGGAGATAGAAACAAACAGGATGCAGTTTCAAAACAAGCTGACGCTCTATGCTGTCATTACCATTTCCACTGTGTTTTTGGTGATAGGGATCATTCTTTACCGAAACAATAAAGTGAAACATAAAGCAAATGTTTTACTGCAACTACAGAAGCAAAAAGTTGAAAGCACATTATCTGAATTAAAATCAACCCAGTCCCAACTTATTCAGTCGGAGAAAATGGCCTCTCTCGGGGAACTTACAGCTGGCATTGCCCATGAAATTCAAAACCCATTAAACTTTGTTAATAATTTTTCTGATGTAAATAAGGAACTATTGATTGAAATGAATGATGAAATTGATAAAGGAAATTTAAGCGAAGTAAAATTAATTGCTAAAGATATCATCGATAACGAGGAAAAAATAAATCACCATGGCAAAAGAGCAGATGCTATTGTGAAAGGCATGTTGCAACATAGCCGCAGCAGTAGTGGTGTAAAGGAACCAACAGATATTAATGCGTTGGCAGATGAATATTTAAGATTGGCCTATCACGGACTAAGAGCAAAAGACAAATCATTTAATGCAATGATGAAAACAGATCTTGATGAAACGATCGGTAGCATCAAGATCGTGCCACAGGATATTGGACGGGTCATTCTTAATTTAATTACAAATGCTTTTTATACTGTTGCAGAAAAAAAATCCGCCTACGCTAAATCCTCGGTGGATAATAATTATGAACCAACTGTTACGGTAGGTACAAAAAAGATGAATGGTGCTATTGAAGTAATAGTTGAAGATAATGGCAATGGAATTCCTCCCAAAGTATTAGATAAGATCTTTCAACCGTTCTTTACTACAAAGCCAACAGGACAAGGAACAGGTTTGGGCTTATCGTTAAGTTATGATATTGTGAAAGCACACGGTGGCGAATTGAAAGTGGACACGAAAGACCGGGAAGGCTCAACATTTACTATTGTTTTGCCAGCTAAATAGAATATTTGTTAGTAGCAATATTAAGTTTTGAGGCTTAGTTTATTTAGGATACATTTAAATACTGAACTAACGATGGCCGCCACCGCCTCCATACACAGGTTGGAGATGCTACCCGCCACAGCATTTTCAACCGGGAAAATTCATTGTAAGAAGCTTGCAATGAGATCGGTTTCTATCATTTTAACCTGTTGCTTTTTTTTATTTTGTTCTTCTTCATTTGCACAACAAAAAATTTCCGGATCGGTATCAGGTGAAAACAACCTTCCTCTCGCAGGTGCTACCATAACAATTAATGGAACAAACTTTACGACTGTATCATTAAACGATGGTACATTTAATATAACTGTAAAGACAGGAGATGTATTGGAGATCTCATTTGTTGGTTATAAAACCCAACAAATAAAAATAAGTAATGAAACAAGTTTAAAAATCATTTTACAAGCAGCAACGGTTATTCTTGACGAAGTGGTAATGACAGGTTATACGGCGCAAAAGGTAAAAGAAATAACGGGCTCCGTCGCTATTGTAAAACCTAAAGATCTTACATCAATTCCGGCAGGACAGGTTGAACAAATGCTGCAGGGAAGAGTCGCCGGGTTAACTGTTATTACTTCTGGCCTTCCGGGTGGTCCCAGTAATGTTCGCTTACATGGTATTGGAAATTTCGGTGATGTTACTCCTTTATATATAATTGATGGCGTACAGGGAGATATCAACAGTCTTAATCCAAATGATATTGAATCAATGCAGATGTTGAAAGATGCGGGAGCTTATTCAATTTATGGAGTACGTGGTGCAAATGGAGTTCTTGTGATCACTACGCATAGTGGCAAACAGGGTCGATCAAAAATTAGTTACAATTTTTATATAGGAACACAACGCCCATTAAAATATGGTGGTGATCTTTTGGATCCCCAGGAAATGGCTGATCTCACATGGCTGGCATTAAAAAATTCAAACCAGCCTCTTAATGATCCATTATATGGTAGTGGTCCAACGCCTGTATTACCCGATTATTTTATAGCGGGGATAAATAAGCAACTTCTTGCCGGTGATCCGGCCGCAAACCCTGCTTTGCACAATATTGATTTTGCAAATGGAAACATTTACCAGATCGTTGAAGCCAATAAAACAGGTACAGACTGGTTCCATGAATTATATAAGCCTGCATTGAGTCAAAATCATTCGTTAACCGTTTCTGGCGCTAATGAGAAGAACAAATACGCTTTTTCTGTTGGCTACCTGGATCAGAATGGAACTTTGTTAAACACATGGTTCAAAAGATTCACGACACGCATCAACACAGAGTTTAATGTTCTCAATACGATCCGCATTGGAGAAAACCTGCAATGGTCCTACGGTGATAAAGGAGGAATTGCTGATCATGGGAAACTGCAGGCTATAACAACAGATCCGTTGCTGCCGGTTTATGATATCGGAGGTGGTTGGGCACATTTTTTTCCAAATGCTTTCTCCGAAAACCCTGTTGCTTTAAGAGTAATAGCAAAGGATGACAAATCCCAATCATGGGAAACATTTGGAAATGTTTATGCTGAAGTGGATCTTTTAAAAAACTTCACCATTCGTACAAGTTTCGGTGGTAACATAAATAATTATCTTTCTAATCGGTTTGATTACTCGACTTATCAACCCTTAATAGTTAATTCTTCGTTGGCTAATAATAGCAGTGACTCACTTACAAACAATTCTTTCACGGAAGTTTCCGGTTATCACAGATCCTGGACCTGGACAAATACCATAAAGTTCTCCAAAACTTTAAAAAGTGATCATCACATTAGTGCTTTGATAGGAACAGAAGCAATTAATAATTATTTTAAAGAGGTCGGTGGCAGAAGCATTGGTCTTTATTCTAATGATCCGAATTTCCGGTTGCTTTCTAACGGTATACCTAATGCGGTCTATAGTGATGCAAGTGCCTCTTCATTATTTGCATTTATCAGCCAGGTTGATTATGGATTCAAAGAAAAATATTTCTTAAGGGCAACTTTAAGAAAAGACGGTGCTTCTTTTTTTGGGCCACAAAACAGGTACGGATGGTTTCCGGCTGTAAGCGCTGCCTGGCGTATTTCCGAAGAAAATTTTATAAACCAGTCTAAATGGATAGATGAATTAAAGTTAAGGGCAAGTTGGGGTAAGAGTGGATTCTATGGAAATACTGATCCTGCAAACCAATATACATTATACGGTTATAGCCCTACAACTTCTTATTATGATATATCCGGTTCTGGTAACAGTTCTCGCCAGGGGTATCGCGTTGTTCGCATTGGAGACCCCAATACAGGTTGGCAGGAAGATATTGTTACAAATATTGGCTTTGAATCCGTTTTCTGGAATGGAAAACTGTCAATGAATGTTGATCTGTATAAGAAAAAAGCAAAAGGATTATTATTCCCCGTCTTGTTACCTGCAATATTAGGTTCTGCAACTCCACCCAATATTAATGTTGGTATTGTAGAAAATAAAGGCATTGACATTTTACTCGGATCAAAGGGTCATTGGTCGAAGGACTGGAGTTGGGATGCAACGGTGACAATTTCTTCCTATGCAAATAAGATCATTAAACTAAATAATCGGAATTCTTTTGAACCGGATTCGTATGTAAAGAATGAGGTCGGTCATCCAATAAGTTCGTTTTATGGTTTTAAAGTGATCGGTATTTTTAAAGATGCAAGCGAAGTGAGTAAGGCACCTTACCAGGATGAAAAAAAACCTGGGCGGTTTAGATATCTTGATGTAAATGGCGATGATACCGTCAATGCTGAAGACAGGATTTATATTGGAAATCCAAATCCTGATCTTACTCTTGGTCTCAATTTCGGTATTAATTATAAAAACTTTGATTTTACAGTCTTTTTTTATGGCAGCTTCGGTAATGAGGTTGTAAACGCTCCAAAATCATTTACTGATTTCTACTCGTCTCGTGGGGCTAAAAGTAAAGGGTTGCTGTATGATTCATGGACCCCCGAACATACAAATGCGCACTTACCCATAGCCGAGTTGGATAATAATTTTAGCACCAACCAGGTTGTGAATTCCTATGTCGTTGAAGATGGTTCTTATTTCCGTAACAAGTCAATGATATTAGGATATACGCTACCAAGATCATGGTTACAAAAAATTAAGATGGAAAAACTAAGGCTGTACGTTCAGGCTGTTAACCTGTTTACAATTACTAAATATACCGGGCTTGATCCTGAGTTGTCGGGCAGCAGTGCTTCCTTTGGAATTGATTTTGGAAATTTCCCAAACAACCAAAAACAATTTGTATTCGGAATAGGTTTGAATTTTTAATTATAACAAAGATCTTTTATGAAAAAGATTAAGTTTTATTTGATCATTCTGGCAGGCGCAATTTTATTTTGTACCTGCGGAAAATCTTACTTGGATAAACGTCCGATCGGAAAACTGGACGAAGCTGCTTTGACAAATAAAAAGGGTGTCGAAGGTTTACTGATTGGTGCTTATTCATTACTGGATGGAATTAACGGTGATATTGATGGTAACTGGTACTCAGCCGCATCAAATTGGATATATGGAAGCATATGTGGTAGCGAAGCATACTCTGGTAGTGAACCTGGTGACCAAAATGGCATGGTGGTGATTATTGAAAAATTTAAATCAACTGCTTATATAGATCCATTACTGATAAAGTGGCGTATCGTATATGAGGGAATACAAAGAGCAAACGAAGTGCTCCGCATTATGCCAAAGGCAAAAGATATTTTGGCAGAAGACCAAAAAAGAATTGCTGCTGAAGCCAGGTTTTTGCGGGCTCATTATCATTTCGAAGCAAAGAAAATATGGAAAAATGTACCTTATATTGATGAAACAATTACTTATGGAAATGGGAATTATCATATAAGTAATGAAAAAGATATATGGCCTGATATTGAAAGAGATCTTAAATACGCCATGGATAGTTTGAGTGATATTCCTTATAGCAATGCTGTGGGACGGGCCACGAAATATACTGCGATGGCGCTGCTCGCTAAAGCATTTATGTTTCAGAAAAAGTTTACACAGGCAAAGCCTTTGTTAGAAACGATCATAGCTAGCGGTAAATATAAACTTGTAAAATACGCTGATAATTTCAACCCGGAAACCAGGAACAGTTCCGAGTCGGTATTTAGTGTGCAGATGTCAGTAAATGATCGTTCTGAAGGTTATAACGGCAACTATGGTGATGTTCTTAACTTTCCTTTTGTACCTAGCCAGGCAGATTGTTGCGGTTTTTTTCAGCCCTCTCAATATCTCGTCAATCATTTTAAAACAGATCCGGTAACGGGATTACCCGATCTGACGAACTTTAATAACGTTGATGTTACAAATGATGAAGGATATGAATCTTCAGACCCAACATTTATTCCCTATGGTGGCACACTTGATCCACGTCTTGATTGGACCGTAGGGAGAAGAGGGATTCCTTATTTGGACTGGGGCAACAATCCAGGTAAAGATTGGATCAGACGTCAAGATTATTTTGGTCCATATAGTCCCATAAAGAACGCTTATTACAAATCACAACTATACACTTTAACCGATCAGGCATACTGGACCAATGGCACCACTACCAATAATGTAAATCTTATACGCTATGCTGATATACTGTTATGGGCTGCAGAAGTAGAAGCAGAGATCGGTAGCCTTGATAAAGCACAACAATACGTAAATATGATCAGGAACAGGATGAAGGATCATCATGAATATTGGGTGCACAAATATCTTAATGATAATAACCCGCAGGGAGGTTCTTATACTGATGATGCACATCTTGCCGCAAACTATTTTATTGGACCTTACCCGGCAGGAGATTTTACAGCAAAGGGAAAAGACTTTGCATTAAAGGCAATTCGTTATGAAAGGATGCTTGAATTAGGAATGGAAGGTCATCGTTTTTTTGATCTGGTAAGGTGGGGAATTGCAGATGCCGAAATAAATTCTTACTTCCTAAAAGAAAAGACTCTCAGATCTTATTTAAATGATGCGCATTTCACAAAAAGCAAAAATGAATACTTTCCGATACCACAAACACAAATAGACTTAAGTGCCGGTGCGGACGGCATTCCTAAAATGAAACAGAATCCCGGTTATTAAATAATAAAGTGATCTTGTCATTTTAAAAATCGTTATCAGCATTGGCAAAGAAAACAATCATACGATTTCTGTTTTCAATTTTCTGCCTGGCAAGCAATCACACTTTTTCTCAGCAACTCAAAAAAGAAATTAAGCCAGAACAATACAGTGTCATTCATTGGAACGAGGAACAAGGATTGCCCGGTAACATGGCCAACACAATGTTTAAAGATGCAAAAGGTTTTCTTTGGATAGGGAGTGGAAATGCGGAGCTCAGTCGCTTCGATGGATCAGTCTTCAAAAAATACTTTCCTGAAAAGGTAAAAAGTGGTGCTATCAATTCGGATACTGTCTCTATATTTGAAGAAGACAGCTTGCATAATATCTGGATGGGCACAAAGGAAGGTGTTTCGAGATATGATATTAAGGCTGACACCTTCACGAATTTTCCTCCTTATATAGATTCTCCTTTTACACAGTTGAATTCAAGACGCCTGGTTGCACCATTCTGGGCTACTAAAGATTCAATGTATTGCATAGAACCAGGCGGCCTGATCACGGCATTCAACATTTATACTTTTAAAAGAAAAGTTCTTTTACGATTTGCAAAAGAAAATGATCCGGGTATCGGTTGGAATGCAAACCAATCTTTTTTTGATGAAAGAACAAAGAGTTTTTGGATGATGCCGCAATGGTCGGGTGAAGAGAAAAGAAAACTTTTACAAATTTCACTGACTGGTAAAATAGAATATTATTCATGGCCCTGTTTCCGAAAAGGAGTTTTTCATTATAGGCACGATGCAGAAGACATGCACTATGATGTAAAAAGACACTCTATCTGGATCAATAGCGGCGAAGGGCTGCTGGAATTTTCACTGGATGCTAAAAAATTTCAACTCATTGGGGCTTTGGCTGACCTTGTCAAACTGAAAGAGTATGATCGCTATGTAGGAATCGATATTGACCCAAAAGGAAGGATCTGGTTTGCTACCACCAATAAAGGAATTCTTATTTATGACCCGAAATCTGAGCAGATACAACCTGTCTTTACCGATCTCAGTTTGCAACAACAAACAGGAGAATCTAATCTTCATGTTTATTGTGATCGGGATGGGATCATTTGGACATCGAATTGGAATGGTCACGGTATTTTCCAACTGATACCTTTTGAACCACGTGCAAAAAGATATACGCCAAATCCTGGAAAAAAAGATTTTTTAAGTAGCGGTCTTATATCCACTATCATTCCGGGGCCGGGCGGAAAACTGTGGATCGGCACTGCCGATGGGCTCAACATTTTTGATCCGGTTACTGAATCATTTGAAGTGTTGAGGCAAAAAGACTTTTCGGGACTACAAGGACAGGCCATTATACCTGTTTATATCGATACCGTTCAGCAAAAGGCATGGTTGCGTGCAGGTACTCAGAACATTTATGAATACTATGGAATGAAGATGTATGAAATGGATATGAAAACAAGGCAATGCAGACAAATTGTTTTCAAAGATGGACCTTCACTTATCGATACATTCGTGGTAGCACCTACTCTTATAAAAGCTTATAAGGATGGTCTCATTTTTTGTGATGAACTACATGGTGTATTTGAAATTAAAAAAGATAGTTTGGTTGCTAACCTTATATTTTCAATCAAACCAGGTTCGACCGGCTTTGGCGGAATGACAATGGTAGAAGACCGTTATTTGTTTTTACAACATGGAGGTGCACTTCCTAATTTCACTTTAGAGAACACAGACGGCAAATGGACAAGCATGACTCATCCATTTGATAGCCTTCAGTATTATTTTTTACTGTACAATGAAAAAGATAAAACATATTGGGCAGGTCTTGCAAGAGAATTGATACATTTCGATAATAAATTCCGGTTGATCAAATCATATGGGCGAAAGGAGGGGTACGGCGGTGAAACCCTGAATATGATTTTGGACAACAATGGCAATATTTGGTTCGTCACGGAATCAAAAACGGCAGGCCAGCTTAATGTAACTACTGGTACTATCAGCTTCCTTTCAGAGTCGGATGGCTATTATAAACAGGATTACGAATGGTATGCACCCTCTGCAAAGGATGCAGTGGGGAATATCTATTTTGGCGTAGGATCAAAAGTTGGAATAGCACCTCTTCAGTGGGGATTGGATCGCATCAATCCTAAAACATATTCTTCTGTTGTTATTCCATCTGCTTATCTGCGCTCCATTTCTGTCAACCAGAAACCATATTTACTCGCTACTGATCCAGATCAACTAGATGAATTATCACTTAGATACAACCAGAATACGATACGCATTGAAATTGGCATCATTGATTTTTTTTCAAGGCAAAAAGGACAGATAAGATATAAACTTGAGAGAAATGATAAAGTAGGAGATTGGGAATATTCATCGGATCATATCATACGTTATGAAGACTTGCAGCCGGGTTCATATAAATTAATAATCCAGGCGGCTAATTCTAATAATGAATTTAATAGCCCGGAAAGGATTTTTAAGATAAATATCAACCCTCCGTTTTGGCAAACATGGTGGTTCCGCATGTTAGCAATAATTATTGTTGGAGGAATGATATATGGAATTATTCAATATCGTTCCAGGAATTTAAGAAAGCAAAATATCCTGCTGGAAGAAAAAGTTTTAAATAGAACTAAAGAGCTTAAGCATTCGCTGCAAGATCTGAGAGAAACCCAACAGCAACTTGTGCAATCAGAAAAAATGGCTTCATTGGGAGAACTCACTGCAGGCATTGCTCATGAAATTCAAAACCCATTGAATTTTGTCAATAATTTTTCTGAAGTAAGTAATGAGCTGATCGATGAAATGAAAACCGAGTTGGATAAAGGAGATACAAATGAAGCAAAAAATATTGCTGATGAAGTAAAACAAAACCTCGAAAAAATTCTTCATCATGGTAAAAGGGCCGACGGGATCGTCAAAGGAATGCTGCAGCATAGTCGTGCCAGCAGTGGCCAAAAGGAACCAACAGATATCAATGCTTAAGCTGATGAGTATCTACGATTGGCTTATCATGGATTAAGAGCCAAAGACAAATCTTTCAATGCAAAGTTTGAATCTGACTTTGACAATAACATTGGAAAATTAAATATTATTTCGCAGGACATAGGAAGAGTGATCCTTAATTTGATCAATAATGCCTTTTATGCTGTTACAGAAAAGAAGAAGCAACTCGATGACGGCTATGAACCAATTGTTTCAGTTAGTACAAAAAAAGCAAACGATAAGATCGAGATAAGAGTTAAGGATAATGGCAATGGCATTCCACAAAAAATATTGGATAAAATTTTTCAACCATTCTTTACAACTAAACCAACTGGACAAGGAACAGGGTTGGGTTTATCTTTGAGTTACGATATTGTAAAAGCACATGGTGGCGAACTGAAAGTGGAAACAAAGGAAGGTGAAGGAAGTGAGTTTATTATTTATTTGCCTGCGTAGTCATTGTAAAGATTAACTTTAAATGTGTAGCGGGGATCAGAGCTTAGAAAACGAAATTTATTTTCATCAATAAATAATCTTTTAAAAAAAGTTGTATGAAACTTTACTGCTTATTTCTTTTAG
>VBAS01000065.1:34397-36465 GCA_005882975.1 Bacteroidota bacterium
TATAGACGGTACAGACACCCGGTTGCTTTGGCAACCGGCCATCAGTAAAGATCATATTGCATTTATTTATGCAGAAGATCTGTGGGTTGCTAACAGGGATGGATCTTATCCACGCAGAATTACTGCAAGCGAAGGATCAGAATCAAATCCAGTGTTTTCTCCCGATGGAACTATGATCGCTTTCACCGGTCAATATGATGGTAACACAGATGTTTTTATTGTACCTGCTACCGGTGGTATTCCAAGACGATTGACATGGCATCCGGGTGGAGACCTTGTTCGAGACTTTTCACCCGACGGTAAAAAAATATTATTTACATCGCAGCGAAATAGTTTTACGAATCGCTACACCCAGTTGTTTACCGTAGATGTAGCAAGTGGTGCTGAAGAACAACTTCAGATACCGAATGCTTTTTGGGCCTCTTATAGCCCTGATGGTAATAGCATTGCTTATACCACCATTCCTGATAGGTTTGAGCAATGGAAAAATTACAGAGGAGGGACGGCAAGTCGCATTTGGCTTTATGACATTAAGAGTCATAAAGTGGTTGAGATCCCTAAACCTGCGGGCGGCAGTAATGACTCAAAACCTGTGTGGAAGGGTAATAAAGTTTATTTTCGAAGCGACCGGAATGGTGAGTTTAATTTATACAGTTATGATCCAGCTACAAAAGCAGTAAACCAACTAAGTAAGTTTGATGATTTTCCTGTATCAAGCCTGGAAGGAAGCAATGATGATATCATTTTTTCACAGGCAGGTTATCTGCATATATATAATATGCAGGACAACAAAGTTTCCCGTTTGAAAATTGGCATTACTGCTGATCTTCTGGATTATAGGCCGAGATTTGTAAAAGGTGATCAATACATACGCAGTGCACATGTTTCTCCGTCTGGTGTAAGAGTAGTTTTTGATTATCGTGGCGATATTATTACGATTCCCGCACAAAAAGGAGATGCATTCAATCTAACAAATACACCTGGTGTGCATGAAGTTTCCCCAGCATGGTCACCCGATGGAAAGAGCATTGCTTATTTCAGTGATGCTTCCGGCGAATACGCACTGCATATAAAAAACCAGGATGGAACGGGTGAAGTAAAAATGATTTCGTTAAATGGATCAGGATTTTATTCTTCAATCTATTGGTCTCCCGATGCCAAAAAACTTTGTTTCGTTGACAATGGAAGACGACTATACTTACTGGATGTAGCAAGTAGCAGTATTCAAAAAATTGCAGAGGATACTTATTATACGCCGGGGCCTTTCAGGGAGATGTTTGGTAGTTGGTCGGCTGATAATAAATATCTTGCTTACACAACTATAACAGAGACCAATTTTGAAAAAGCATGGATCTACTCAGTTGCTGAAAATAAATCTCATGCACTTACTGATGGTATGTCAAATGCCAATGAGCCTGTCTTTGATCCTTCAGGAAAATATTTGTACTTGCTCGCCAGCACCGATGCTGGTCCTGTTGTCAATTGGTTTGATCAGTCCAGCGAAGACATGGAAGCTACCAATTCAATTTACCTGGTTACACTTCAAAAGAGTGTGATANAAAAGAGAATGAAACCGAAGAAATAAAAGATACAACGAGTGCAAAATCGTCAGCAAAAACGGATTCAAGTAAAACCAATTTGAAAATCGATTGGGACGGTATTCAAAACAGGATAGTACCACTACCGCTTCCCCGTGGAATATATCGTTCGTTGGCTGTACCGAAAGAAGGAGAACTATATTATATATCTGTTGCGCCGCATGATGCTGCTCCCAGCATGTTGCATAATTACAGTTTGAAAAAAAGAAAAGATGAACCTATCATGCCAACAGATGGTTTTATTATAGCCGCGAAAGGCGAGAAGATGTTATTCGTTAATAAAGAAAAATGGGGCATAGTTGCAACAGGTCAAAAGCCCGGACCGGATGCAATGCTTAATACATCTCTGTTACAAGTAAAAATTTCTCCGCAGGAAGAATGGAAAAATATTTTCAACGAAGCATGGCGTGTGAATCGTGATTACTTCTACGATCCAAATATGCATGGTGCTAACTGGCCGGCAATGAAGA
>VBAS01000065.1:36492-41876 GCA_005882975.1 Bacteroidota bacterium
ATGATCTATACAGAATTATGACATGGATGTTTAGCGAGTTGTCAGTAGGTCATCACCGATTTACGGCTACAGGTGACAGGCGTACGAATCCTGATTTTTTACCGGGTGGATTACTTGGTGCAGATTATGAAGTAAGCAACAATCGCTATCGCATAAAAAAAATATACGGTGGATTGAACTGGAACCCTGATTTGCGTTCGCCGCTTACCGAGCCTGGAGTTGATGTACATGTAGGAGATTATATCTTAACAGTAAATGGTAACGAAGTAACAACAGATAAAAACTTTTACAGCTATTTTGAGAACACTGCAGAAAAGATCGTCACGCTAACAGTAGCTGCAACCGCTGATGGGCAAAATAAACGAATAGTAAAAGTAGTGCCCGTTGCAAATGAAGGTGCGTTGCGAAACAGGGACTGGGTAGAAGGAAATATTAAAAAAGTAAATGAAGCTACCAATGGACAAGTAGCTTATGTATACGTTCCTAACACAGCAGCGGATGGGCATGAGTATTTCAAACGTTATTTCTTTCCACAAGCGAATAAAGCTGCCATTATAATAGATGAAAGATTTAACGGTGGGGGCCAGCTTGCCGATTATTATATTGATATTTTGAAGCGACCCGTACAATCATATTGGAAATTACGGTATGGAAAAGACCAAAAGGCACCAAATGCTTCAATACAAGGACCCAAAGTAATGTTGGTCGATGAAACGGCAGGTTCTGGTGGTGATTATCTTCCTTATCTTTTTCGACAAGCTAAGTTGGGGACACTTGTAGGGAAAACAACCTGGGGTGGACTTGTTGGAATTTTAGGTTTTCCTGATTTTATAGATGGAGGAAGTGTTACTGCTCCTAATCTTGCATTCTATGATGAAAAAGGTTTTGGCATCGAGAATGTTGGTACACCACCCGATGTGGAAGTTGAACAATGGCCTGCTGAAGTAATTGCCGGACATGATCCGCAGTTGGAAAAAGCAATTGAAATTATAATGCAGCAACTGAAAAGTAATCCGCCGAAACAGGTGCCGACACCTGCTTTTCCAAAAAAGGCAAGACCATTTTGATCACAATAAAAATGCAATAAAGTGAAAGCAGCTGTAAGGGTTTTGTAAAAATGTTGAATAAAATATTTCAACACATCATTTGATTTTGTAAGGAATTTAAAGCAGAAACAAAAGAAGGAGAAGGAAAGGTATTTGTCATTCATTTACCAACTTGAATAAATGGCTTTTAAATTTTCAATATTAATAGTACTAGGTTTTTTTATTTCTTCATTCAGTGAAAAAAAAGAAACTTATAGTGCCCCGATCTATAAATCAATTTCAGGAAAAGATCTTTTTGATTCTGATGAAATACTTTCATTAGTGCTAAAGGGCAATATCCGGACTTTGCTAAATGATAGGGGGGAAACGCCATCATATCATCCTGTTACTCTTTCCTATAAGAATAAAGACAGCAGTGAACTAAACATCTCCGTGCAAATGAAAGTTAGAGGCCATTTCAGAAAGCTAAAAGAAAATTGCAAATACCCGCCTTTGCAGATCAGTTTTCCTAAAGATATTGATGGCTTATCCTCCGTATTCAAAGGTCAAAAAAAATTGAAACTGGTAATGCCTTGTGCGGGGGAGGATTATATTATTCGTGAATGGCTTGTTTATAAGATCTACAATTTAGTTACACCGAATAGTTTTAAAGTGAGGCTTGTGCGAATAGATCTCGATGATGCTAAAAGTAAAAAGCAAGCAGCTCCATTCTATGGATTTTTAATAGAGGATGAAAAACAAATGGCGGCACGTAATAAAGCAATTGCAGTAGAAGAGAAACTCAGACCCGAGCAAACAAAGCAAGATGATTTTTTAACGATGGCTGTATTCCAATACATGGTGGGGAACACGGATTGGTCTGTACAATATTTACAAAACATAAAATTGCTGAAAACAGAATCTTCTACCCAATTAATCACGGTTCCTTACGATTTTGATCATTCCGGGATTGTAAATGCTCCCTATGCGCATCCGGCTGAAGAATTACTGATGAAGTCTGTGCAGGAGCGTCGCTATCGTGGCTATTGTATGACGGACCTGAAAGCATTTGAGAAACCGATCGCTTTGTTCAATAGATTAAAAAACGACATCTATCATTTATTTACTGATTGCAGTTTGCTGGATGCAAAATATATTAAATCTATTACAAAGTATCTTGATGAATTTTATGCAACGATCAACGATCCCAAAAGCTGGCAAAAAGATTTTGCTTATCCGTGTGATAAAAATGGAACAGGGAATGTTGTGATAAAAGGATTGAAAGAAGATTGATCTAAGAGCCGGCTGCATTTATTTACTTATCATTTCTTCGGCACCGGTCCAATTCTTTGGAACTCCTTCACGCAAATATTTTTTTGTATTGGTAAGGAAATGGTTTGCTGTCATATCATCCGGATCATTTGTAAGAACACTCTGGAAGAGCTGCAATGCGTTTTCAAATTGCTGGTCATGATAGCTATTCATGGCATTACCAAAAAGTGAAAGTGTTTGAAGTTTTCTTTCCAATTGCAATTCATCAAACCCATTTATACACTCAATAATGCTGAGAAGATTATTCTTTCCTTTCAATCTAACGCTTCCAAGATGCCGGAAATGAAAATTATCCTGGCCATTTAAATATTGAAGTGTATGATCGCTTAACAATAAAGGCGATTTATAATATTTAGTGAGACTTTCAATTCTTGCTGCTGTGTTTACTGTATCTGAAATAGTAGCCGCATCCATTCTGAATTCATCGCCGGTGATACCCATAATAAGCGAACCGGTATGCATACCGATGCCCGCCCTGATAGATGGAAGTCCAATTTCTTTTCGTTCTTCGTTTAATTCATGCACGGCTTTTTGCATTCCCACAGCGGCACGTAAAGCATCTTCGGGGTTTTCTGGAAAGATGGCCATGATCGAATCACCGAGATACTGATTAATAAAACCGTTGTTTGATCTAATTACGGGACCGAGCCTTGCATTAAAGGATGAAACGAAATGAAAATTTTCTTCCGGCGTCATCTTTTCAGAAAGTGTTGTGAAGTCACGTATGTCTGTAAATAGAACAGTAACTATTTTTTCAACCTGGTCTCCAAGTTTTACATCAGTCAATGTTTCTTTACCTAATGATCTGATAAACTCATGCGGTACAAATTTCTTTGTTACTTCATGAATACGGAGCATGGCTTCTTTTCTCTTGCTTCACGAATATTTTTTTCATAAAGCATGGCACTTTCAATAGCAGTAGAAGATTGCAAAGCTAATGTTACTAATAATTTTAAATGTGCCGCAGAATATTGGTCAACATTTTTACCTGCAAGAATGATGGCACCCATAATGCGATGCTTTACTTTCATAGCTGCATAGATAAGTGAATGCACATCGTTTTCAATTATTTCTTTCTCTTTTAAGACAGGTCAGTGATAATCTCAGACTGGCCACTAAGACCGATCTTAAGCAGCACACCGGGATTGTTTCGAAGTTGCTCTTCATTAAAAAGCGATTCACCTGATGTTGCGGGAATTACTAATTGCTTTTTTTCTTCATTCCATAAGACGATAACTCCACTGTCTGAAGGAATGGAATGTATAGCTTGCTCAAGCGTTAATTGTGCAATGACATCCGGATCGATCGTTTGCGTTAGTTGCTCAGAAAAATTATATATAACATTCAGCTCCTGGTAAAGACTAAGAACTTCTGTTCCTAACTTTTTTTTCTCAGCTTCTTTTTGAACTAAATAAGTCAGAAGATTTGCGATCACTAAAGAATTTTCATCGCCCTTTACCCAACCGATAATTTCATTATCAAGATTTATGGGAAATGAAAATTTCTGCGATGCAATTGCATTACCAACTAATAATTTTCCGTTTTCATCTTCTATCCATGTCGCTTCTTTCAGTTGATCCATTAACGCCAGCACGGCGGAATTAATTTCATTCTTTTTGCCGACTATATTTTTTAGACTAACTCTTGCCATGTGGGGTGTAATTTTTTTTTGCCACGACCTTCAGGTCGTGGGCTAGTATTAGGATCTATGTATTGGCTTTAGCCAAAACTTTTTCAAAATGATGCACATTTAAGAATTCTTCGTATTCTTCCGTAAATGTTTGCTTTTTGTGATGTTGTTCCTGGTTTAAAATATAACTCCTTACTTTATCAACCGCAGAATAGCTTACGGATAATGCAATATATTCGTCTTGCCATTCAAAGCTTGTTTTTATCAGTTTCTGTTTATTGATCCAAAAGGAAGATTCTCCTTTTATTAGCATAGCTGATTTTGCAATTGTTTGTTCGCTGCCAAGTGAAACAAGTAAATGAATATGATCAGAAACACAATTTAAAGTATCAATAAAAATTCCTTTTTTGATACTATTTTCTTTAATATGATTAAGTAATAATGGCTTTAAATCGTTAGTGATTAAATGTTGACGATTTTTTGTCGACCATATAAAATGTATCAGTACTTTGGTATAGGGCATATTGCATTTTGTTTTGGCTAAAGCCGGTTATTGATTTTATCCTTATCCACGACCTGAAGGTCGTGGCAATCGAAGGCCATGGCCAATTATTTGAACATTATTGAATTCCCAAAACTTCTTTTGCTTTAGAAAGAATTATCTCCGGGTCGAAAGGTTTTGTCATATAAACATCGGCGCCAACTTCCTGACCTCTTTGACGATCAAGTTCCTGGCCCTTTGCTGTCAATAGAACTATAAAAACATTATTCAACTCCAATTCTTTTTTTACCCGGCGACACACTTCCATGCCATTCATTTTAGGCATCATTACATCCAGGAAAACGAGTTGGGGATTTTCTTTTTGAATAATCTCAAGGGCAATTTCTCCATTCTCTGCTGTTAAAAATTCCACACCTTCATCTTCCAGTTCTTCGAGTGTTTGCTCTATCAGCATACGGATATGTGCTTCGTCATCTACAATTAAGATCTTTTGTTCCATTTTTTATTGATCATTTTAGTTTATAAATTTTCATTGATATACCAGGAATAAAACATTCTCCAGGCCTTTTTCAAAACGGATGGTTTGTACGATATCCTGTTTACCTGAAAGAACTGAATTGATAATAATAATGTCAGGCTGATTGGCAATTGCTTTTTCCAGCAACTCCTTTTCATTTGCCTCCATTACTGAATATCCTTTTGTCTTTAGCACTTCCGTAAGTGTATTGACAGTAGCACTATCCTGATCAACCACCATCACTTTCTTTTTTGATTTGCCTTGTTCAAGTAAGCTGCCGATCTCACTAAAAAGTAAACCTGTATCAATTGGTTTTGTGAGGTATCTGTCAACCCCGATCCGGAATCCTCTTGTTTTATCCTGTACAATGGATAATAC
>VBAS01000389.1 GCA_005882975.1 Bacteroidota bacterium
CCTCCTTTTGTTTCTGCAATAACACGAAATGGCGGGTTAAGATTTGGAACATATGATTCTTTGAACCAGTGATAAGCTTTTTCGGTATTGCCCAATCTTGCATATAGTGTCGTAAAAACCGCTTGGGTCATTGCGGGAGTTCCTTCGTTTGGCACTCTTGTCTCGTAATATTCAAGATCTTTTTTTATTTGCGCCACATCAGTAATTTGTTTCAGGGGATATGATAATAAATTAACATCGGCTTGTTTTATTCCTTCACCATTATAGGCAGCATGTTCTTTTGTTACACCGTTTTCCAATTTTAAAATAGGAATATTGTTTGCAACATTCATCCAATCAGCATCCGGCGTTATTCCTAAGATCTTTGCCGCTTCTGTTGCAAACTGGAGATTTGATTTGGCAGCGGCATTTGTAAAAGCATTATTATTTACATTTTCGGCCCACTCATCTGCTGCTACTACATTATTAATATCATAATGACCAGTGCCATTTCTTTCAACACGGCTTGCCCAAAAGTCTGCTGTGGCAGATAATATCGGAAAACCTTTTTCTTTCAACCATTGTTTATCCTGGGTTACGCAATAGTAATTCCATGCAGCAATACCAACGCAGGCAGTGATATGATGTTCAAATGGTCCGCTCAAAGCCCATACTGGTGTTTCTTCTACACCTGTTTCTGCACTTTCCCATGGATACATGGCTCCTTTATATCCTTTGCTAAATGCATTTCGTTTTGCTGCGTCGAGCCGTTGATAGCGATACTCAACAAGGCTTTTCGCAATTTCAGGATGAAGCACAAGTATTGATGGATACATCCATAATTCTGTATCCCAGAAAACATGACCATTATAACCAAGGCCACTTAATCCCATTGGTGAAGGAGACAACGCCGTTCCTTCTCTTGAAAAAGAATAAAGATGATACAACATGCTATGAACATCCTGTTGTGATTGCGGATCACCTTCAATGATAATATCGCTCTTCCATAATTCTTCCCAGGCTTTTGTATGAAAACTGATAAGCCTTTCTCTTCCTTCCAGTTTTGCAAATATGGTTGCACGTTCAGCTTCATTTAATGGATCATCATGATGAGCAGAAGTGATAGATGAGCCGGCAATAGAGAAGCGATACGTTTCACCGGCTTTCATTTTCCTGGTAAATTTCATCAGGTGCATATTATTATCCCACATTTCGTGGATCACTCTTGGTTCGTTGCCATGCGGTTCACTAAATAAAAATGTATTGCTTGCGCACATCAGTAGCTTACTTGTCGGGCTTTTTGCAGAAGAGGTAAGCAGACTGATAACAACATGCGGCCTGTCAATCTCATTATAATAATTCTGAACATCTTTCAATGCATCGGGTGCTTCCATTACACTGGCGCCGGTCATTGTAAAATCTTTTTTTGCAGTAATGGTCACATCCATCAATACTGTATAGGGCAAATGGCGTAAAGAATAATATGTATAAGTAACGGAAGCTTTATCGCTGTAATCAAATGTAGTAGTGAATGAAGCTTTTTTCATATCAAGCTCCTGTTGCATATTTACAGCCGATTTCCCATCAATTCTTTTTCCATCTATTTCCAGGTACATGTTCAGCAAGTTGAAGCTCTTTAAAAAATTACTGACTCTTCCGCGGCCATAGAGATCATATGCTCCGGCAAGCACGACATCTTTTACTTTGAATGGTTCAGGAGATGAAACAACTCCGATCATTCCATTTGCTACTGTTACCCCGTAATAATTTGTGGGATCGATCTTATCAGCTTTTATTTTCCAGGCGTCCTGAGCAAAGCATATACATGAAAAAAACAGTAAGGGGAGAAAAAAGCTTTTTCTAAACATATGCTATGAATTACTCAAACAAATGTATTGAATAACAAAATGTTCAGCATTTTTGGTTTATCTCTTCTCCACAAGAGCTTTGACAGAAGAGATCAGTTGGCAAAAATTATTTTGTTCAGGAAAAAGAAAAAGTTTAAACTTGTGTAAACGATTGCATAAGTGTCGTACAAGACAACGATAATAGATATTGCAAGGGAACTGAACACTACTCCAGCAACAGTATCAAGGGCACTAAGTAATCATCCCGGAATTAGCGAGAAAACCAAACATTCAGTAAAACTTACAGCTTCTAAACTTAATTATAAGAGGAACAGGATCGCCTCTTCTCTCCGG
>VBAS01000390.1 GCA_005882975.1 Bacteroidota bacterium
CGTAGGAGAAGGTAATGTCTTTATTCCTCCATCCATTATACATACCCCGCAGCAAAGGATGTATTGTCATATCCAACCGGCCGATGATCAATTCAACTTTTTCATTTTCACTTTTTCTTGCTGTCCACACTTCCATCTGGTTGGGTTCGTGCATGATCCCTATTCCACATCGAACAGTTTCAATACCGAGCTTTACTAATTCATCAAACATGGTAGCAACAGTATCTCCCACATCTTCGCTATTATGCATAGCCATTGTTTTACTTCTTACTCTTTCCAATGAAGCTTCTATCTGTGATTCTCTTGCTTGTGCTTCGGCTTTTTGGAGATCAAGGAAGCGGGTATATGTTTGCTCAAATACTTTTCCGAAACGTTTGAAAATATCCCAATATTCCGGAGAGGATTCATGTGTAATCAGCATCAGGTAGCCCTGCGGGAAAAAAACACAGTGAGTAATTTGATATTTTGGTATTGGAAACCCCGAAGCTTCAATATCTCCAAAGGCCTTTTTCCATTCCGGTATATTAAACATATACCGGTAAGTTTCTTCCAGTTCTTTTCCCTTTGATTCCATTAAGAAAAAACGATCAGCATTTTGCCTGGCATTATATATATTTTTAAAGAAAGGATCTTCTGTATGTGGCAACCTTAACCCGGCCTGGATTTCTCCACCTTCGGTACTCATCCATGCAGTAGTGGATATGTCATCAGCATTCCAGATTTGGAAACCACTTGACCAGACATTTAAACCTAAATCACCTATTTGCTTAAATAGTAATGATGCAGTTTCTGCCAGTTGCTCACTTCGCTGCATGGCCATCGTTCGGCTTCGCACTCTTTCCAAAGCCGCTTCAATCTGCGCTTCTCTTGCTTGTGCTTCGGCTTTTTGAAGATCAAGGAAGCGGGTATATGTCTGCTCAAATACTTTTCCCAGGCGCTTGAATATGTCATGTGCTTCTGGTACCGGTTCATATGTAATAAACATCAGGCTGACCTTTGAACCAAATACAAAATGTTCATATTGATGAGACGGGAACCGGATTCCATCCTGCAACATTATTTCATACTGCTTTTCGTCAAGCTTCGTAAGTGCCAGGTACAATTGTTTGATCTTTTCTCCTTCTACGTACTGTACATCAAATTCGACCCCACTTTTTCTTGCATTACTTATATCAGTTAATGCCTCTGCCGTATCTGTGTATACTGTATAAGGTTCAATAAAACCTCCCTGTGGACTTGTTATATAATCAACATAAGAATTATTGTCTTCACTCCATACATTAAAACCTGCCGTCCAGGTTTTAATACCCAAAGCACTTACCTGTTCAAATAATAAACCTGCCACTTCAGTCAATTCATCACTCTTTTGCATGGCCATTGTTCGGCTTCGTACTCTCTCAAGCACCGTTTCTATCTGTGCTTCCCTTGCCTGTGCTTCTGCCTTTTGCAGATCAAGAAAACGAGTATATGCCTGATCAAAAACTTTAGAAAATCTTACAAGGATACCATTGGTCTCTTCCGAAAATATCGCACCGTTATAATTATGAATGAAGATGGAAGAATGTTTCGCAATGCCTGTAGCAACAGAATAAGCCGGGCCTTTTAAAATGAGTTCTTTTCTTTCTTCCGGCAAATGTTTGTTATCGGAAAATTCAAACATGTATTCGAAGTATTTATTCTTTGATTCATAGTCATAAATTCCTTTGTGAATAGTTTCTCCTTTTTTAACTGCTTTGAAGAAATCATTGGCGATCGGGTGATCAAGATAGGGTAAGCGAAAATTAGTTGTATAATCCTGGCCGGGTGCAGCTAACCATAGATCAAAATCACGGGAGCCTTCGTGAAAAATATTGATATTAACTGAATCAATATTTTGTAATCCCAATGAACGGAAATTTTCAAAAACTACTTTCACTACATCTTTCAGTTCCTCGCTTTTATGCATGGCCAATGAACTGGACCGCACTCTTTCCAGTGCCCCTTCTATCTGCGCTTCCCTGGCTTGTGCTTCGGCTTTTTGAAGATCAAGAAAACGGCGATAGGTAAGATCAAAAACTTTTGCAAACCGGATGATCGTTTGCTGATCCTCTGGGGAAAATGATTCAGTGCTAAGTATTAACAGGTATCCATTCGAAAAATTTGCACAATGAAAAATAATACGGTCAGGAATTTTTGAGAAGATCTCATCTACTACAAACTGTGGAACATGATTAGATAAAAAACGATGATGCTCTTTATTGGCGTCTCCCTGTATCTCTAAAATATGCAGAGGTTTTTTCTCCTTCCAATCCTTGTATTGGATAAAATTTGGGATCAATGTACCATCGGGCAAAACTACCCACGCCGATTGCTTATTTATTTCTTCATCAATAAACATATATCCGCAGGTGAAGGTGTTAATGCCAAGTTTTCCGAATTCGTGATAAAGAAGTTGCGCCGTCTCTGCCAGTTCATCGCTTTTATGCATGGCCATAGTTCTTGATCTCACTCTTTCCAATGCAGCTTCTATTTGTGAATCTCTTGCTTGTGCTTCTGCTTTTTGCAAATCGAGGTAACGCCTGAATGTAAGATCCACAATAGTTTTAAATCTGTTTAGGATATTTATTTCATCATCCGAATAAGTTTTTTTTGTCCAGGCATAAAATACGCCTTCCGAGAAAGGAATATAATATCCCAATTCGCTTTGTTCAAAGTTTTCAGGCGGAATATAGTTAGCAGACGAATGAAAAAAGGGCAGCTGGTAATAAGATCGCAACTCATTTTGTTTGAGTTCTTGAATATAATTCTCTTGTTTTAACCAGCTTTCATATTGCTGCTGTAATGCTGGATGATCTGTCATATTAATTGATCGTCTCAGCGTTGCTAATTCGCTATCCGGGGAAGTAGTAGCAGCATAGACCTGTGCTGCCGGGGATTTTTTTGAAAGCAGTCCTATTCCGCAACGTATAGACTGAATACCAAGTTTTTTTAGTTCAACAAATATTATAGTTGTTGTCGAAGAAATATCGTTACTATTATGCATAGCCATAGCGCTGGCACGAACTTTTTCCAATGCCGCTTCAATTTTTGCTTCCCTAGCCTGCGCTTCTGCCTTTTCAAGATCAAGGAAACGACGATAAGTAAGATTAAATACAGAAGCAAAACGTTCTAATATTTGTATCGTTTCTGTTGATTGAGGTCCATGAGATGTTACCAATATCCATCCATGCGAGAAGAATGCAACAGTATGAACACGACGATCTTTTATTTGATCATCCTTTACAGCAATTCCCATCTCTTCACGGGCAAACTGTATCCACTCATTCAATTCATCTCCATGCAAGTCGATCACCAAGGATCTTTTTTGTTCTTTCCATGCATGGTAAGTTTTTGCGATCGTAGTTCTTTCATTTAAGCGGGCACTAAAACTATGATCGAGATGGCTCCCTTGCTGATCAGTTGACCAAAAATTAACTACACTATTTACTTCATCTGCGATACCAATAGAAATGCGATCAGGAATTCCACCAAGCTCACTTAGCTGGTGAAAAAGAACTTGCGACGTTTCAGCCAACTCCACACTTTTATGCATTGCCATGGTTCTTGCACGAACTCTTTCCAATGCTAATTCGATCTGCGCTTCCCTTGCCTGTGCTTCGGCTTTTTCAATGTCAATATATCTTCTATAAGATAGTTCAAATACATTTTTAAATCTTTTGAGAATATCTAACTGTTCATCTTTTATTGGGTTAAATGTAGAGATGCCGAGCATACCTGTACCGACAGAGTGTAAATAAAAACACATGGACGTGGCAGCCGCAAGACCAGGATGTATATGGGAATCTTCGCGTTCTTTAATATTTGTCCTCCAAATACGCCAGTCTTCGAATTCCTTTCCACTTATTTCTTTTTGATAAAATGCATTGTTGGATCTTTTTATCTCTTTTGCGATCTCAGCGAACATTGGTGAAGAATCATAGGGAACCTGTTTAAACCGGTTTTGATAAAATTCAGAATACTCAACACCATTATAGGTTTTCTTTTCATCATCATCGATGGCAATTTGCACATTCCGGAGATTCGCAAAATCTAATGCCTGTAGTTGTTTGTAAATGATCTCGCTGATCTGCATCAGGTCTTCAGGCTTGCGCATTGCCATGGCAACAGCTCTTACTCTTTCCAATGCAGTTTCAATTCTTGCTTCTCTTGCCTGGGCTTCGGCTTGCTTCAAATCATTAAAACGTGTATAGGTAAGGTCAAAAACTTTTGCAAAGCGAAGCAGTATATCAAAATGTTCATTTGATAAAGGCTCAAGCGTTGCTAGTGTGAGATTGCCGAAGGTATTAAAGGATGCATTTAAATAAACTCTGTCCGGAGCTTTCATACCTGCAATAACAAAATCAGGTAAGTGTGAAAGCTCAGTTTCGACGAATAAAAAATCGTCCCAATATTTCTTAATTGCACCTTCTAAAACATACACCCAGTTTAATTTTTTTTCCTGCCATGCTTTTAAATAAGCTGCATAAGGAGGGTATTCATGATTTTGTATGCGCAAACCAATTGGCTCTGTTGGGGCTTCAGAATTGGCCATCCACCAAATTGAATCATTTGACCCGGGATCATAGATCATGATGAGGCAACGGGTGAGAACTATATCAAGCTTTGTAAGTTCTGTAAATACTGTACCTATTAACTCTTTCAACTCATCAGAATTCTGCATAGCCATTGCACGGCTTCTTACTCTTTCTAATGATGCTTCTATCTGTGCTTCCCTTGCCTGTGCTTCTGCTTTTTGAAGATCAAGGAAACGGGTGTATGCCTGTTCAAAAACTTTTGCAAAGCGGACAAGTATTTTTTCCTCCTCGTAAGGCTTAAGCGTTATCATGAACAAATAACCATGACTGAAATATGCAGCATGCCATTTTTGCCATGTAGGAAATGACCAATCGGGTCCCTCCTTAAAAAATGGTTTCAAACCGGGCACTGACTGCATATAATTGTAATGAGCTTTTAACTCATCACCTCCTTTC
>VBAS01000392.1 GCA_005882975.1 Bacteroidota bacterium
GAGGAAGCCTTAAAATTTGCTTTGCACGAATTGGATATTGCATTGAGGCAACAACATAATTATCTTGTTGCGGATTTTAATAAACCAGATGATGTAAAAAAAATAGTTGAAGAATATGTAAAGCATCATCCTATTCATATTTTAGTGAATAATACTGGCGGACCTCCCGTCGGGCCTGTAACAGAAGCAACTGAAGAAGATTTTCTTAGAGCATTTAACCAGCATTTGATCTGTAATCATATTCTTGCAAAGGCTGTTATTCCTTCTATGAAAAAGGAAGGCTTTGGTCGAATAATAAATGTTATTTCTATTTCTGTAAAAACTCCTTTAAGAAACCTGGGCGTATCAAATACTATCCGATGGGCTGTAGCATCATGGGCAAAAACCCTGGCGAATGAATTAGGACAATTCAATATTACTGTCAATAATATTTTACCCGGATATACAAAAACGCAACGCATAGCAAGTATGATCGCAAACAATGCGGCGAAATTAAATGTTGAAAAAGAAACAGTACAAAAAGAAATGGAAGAGGATATTCCCATGAAGCGTTTTGCCGAACCTGAAGAGATCGCTGCAGTAGCGGCTTTTGTTGCATCTCCTGCTGCATCCTATATAAATGGAGCAAGTATAGTAGTGGATGGAGGAAAGACGGATGCTGTCTAATTGTCTGAACTACGATTTTTGAGATTACTGGGATTTTTAAGATAAACTATGAACTTCGAAAATTCGGTTTCTTTTGCCAAACAACTTGATAAGAATGATCCATTAAAAGATTTTCGTCAGCAGTTTATTATTCCTTCAATCGATGGGAAAGAACAAATTTATTTTCTTGGCAATTCATTGGGACTTCAGCCAAAGAAGGCAAAGGATGAACTCAATAAAATTTTAGGTCAATGGTCTGTTTATGGAGTGGAAGGTTTTTTTAAAGGGGATGATCCCTGGATAGATTATCATGATAAACTGACAAAACCATTAGCAAAGATCGTTGGCGCATTGCCTCATGAGATCTCTGTAATGAACCAGCTTACTGTCAATCTTCACCTGATGATGGTAAGTTTTTATAATCCCAACGGCAAACGAAATAAAATTATTTGTGAAGCTAAAGCCTTTCCAAGTGATCAGTATATGTTTGAAACGCATGTACGGCATTATGGATTTAACCCTGACGATACAATTATTGAAGTACAACCACGAAAGAATGAGTATGCAATTCATACCGAAGATATTTTACTGGTTATAGAACAACATAAAGATGAAGTAGCTCTTGTGCTATTCAGTGGTGTTAATTATTACAGTGGTCAACTATTCGATATACCAACCATAACTGCTGCTGCGCAAAAAGCCGGAGCAAAAGTTGGATTTGATCTTGCTCATGCTGCCGGTAATGTTTCTTTACAATTGCATGAATGGAATGTTGACTTTGCCTGCTGGTGCAGTTATAAATATCTGAATGCCGGTCCTGGCGCTGTCGGAGCAATTTATATTCATGAGCGTTTTCATAATGATAAAAACATTGCACGTTATGGAGGCTGGTGGGGTTATAATAAAGCTACCCGGTTTAAAATGGATAAAGGTTTTAAGCCTATCAATACTGCAGAAGGCTGGCAATTAAGTACACCAACGTTTACATCGCTTGCATTATACAAAGCTGCTCTGGATATATTTGAACAGGCGGGATGGGAAAATATATTGGCAAAAAGAAAATTACTGAATGATTATTTGTGGTTTGTATTAAATGAAATAAAAATCAAAGGCGCATTTGAAATTATTACTCCAAAAAATGAAAAGGAAAAAGGCTGCCAGGTTTCTTTACTAATGCCTGATAGAGGAAAAACAGTTTTTGATGAATTGGCAAAGGCAGGTATCATGGTTGACTGGAGAGAACCAAATGTAATAAGACTTGCGCCTGTACCCTTGTATAATAGTTTTGAAGAGGTTTGGCAATTTGGAAATATCTTGCGTCAAATTTTAAAAAAGTAATGACCCGCCGCCAGCTTGTTGAACAAATT
>VBAS01000393.1 GCA_005882975.1 Bacteroidota bacterium
CTTTTGCTTAACCAAAATGACCTCGGTTGCAAGCTCCTACTCTTTTCAACACAACTTTGACACACATAGTCTATTAATAATTGATAGCCAGGATTGGTTCGAATCCGCTCTCAGACACGCTACTATTAAATCCACATACACCTCTGTTGATCTGAACTGACTGGTATATCAGACAGAGCATAGATTGGCACGATATTATATTTTTTGACTGGGAGGCGTTTTTAAAAACGGGGTTAATTGGCTCTCAACTATTCTTGTGAACAACTTTTCTTCAAGGAGTTTATTTAAGATGTTATTTCTTTTCTTTTCGCTTCACTCTCTGGGGCAAAAGGATAGTGTTTTGAAAATCGGTGGGCATGATCCAAATGAATTCAAAATGCCCGGTCGGATGACCCGGTCGGACCGGGATACGGTCTTTCCTGCCTTTATTAAAGTCGCCGCTGATCCACAGCTAAGAGGAAATGGTTTCAAAAAATTTTTGATAGGAAAAAATTACCGCAGCGAGTGGATTGAAGCTGTTGAAGTGGCTGTTCTTAATCTAAATACTGCATACGGAGGATTAATTCCTAAAAAATTGGGTGGGGGCAAAGAAACAATAACACTCCGGGTTGAAGACAGTACGGGAAAACAATGGACTCTCCGTACTTTAGAAAAATCTCCAGGGAATGCCATTCTACCCGGCTTACGAAAAACGAAAGCAGTAAAAAAATTAGTGAAGGATGGAGTATCTGCTTCTTACCCGTACGGGATGTTGTCAATGGGAACTCTTTCCAAGGCCGCCCATGTACCTTTTTTACGGGATACATTAGTGTACATACCCGATGATCCTGCATTTGGAGAATACCGTTCCAAATTCAAAAACTTTTTGGTATTAATGGAAGAAAGAGAACCTGCAGTAGTTGTAATGGACAACGATCCTTCGTCTATTGCTCAAGGCAAAAAAGAAAAACCCGTCAGCACAAAAGAATTAATGTATAAATTGATAAATGACAATAATAATAAATTCGATCAGTTGGCTGTTCTTCGTGCCCGGTTGCTGGACAATTTTGTCATGGACTTTGACCGGCACGAAGCCCAATGGGAATGGTTTGGTATTGATTCAGAGAAAGGCAAAATTTATCACCCCGTACCCAATGACCGTGACCAGGTCTTCTACTCAGGCCATGGCATATTATCCAAATTAGTAAGCAGTAAAAATATTTATCCGGAAACGCAGGGATTTAGAGAAAAGGCAAAGGACATGCGCACCTTCAACAGGCCGGCCCGGAATTTTGACCGTTTCCTTTTAACCGGGTTATCAGAAGATGAATGGAGCAGGCAGATTGATGAGTTTTTAAATTCAATGACCGATTCTGTTATCGAATCCGCTTTACACAACCAACCTCCAGAAACTCAAAAATATTCCGCAGAAAAGATCATAATTACTCTTAAAAAAAAACGTCAATACTTTAAGGCGGATATGATGAGATATTACAGATTCCTGGCAAAAACGGTTTCCATAACCGGATCAAACAAAAAGGAAGAATTCACTATTTCAAAAAAAGAGAACGGAACAATTTCTGTGGTTGTAAATAAAGTAGACAACTCAGGAAATAGTTCTTCAAAACTTTATGAACGAACCTTTGATCCTGTTATTACCAAAGAGATCAGGATCTATGGACTGGAAGGAAATGATAAGTTTGTGATACAGGGTGTAAAATCTAAGATTAAGATCAGGCTGATCGGTGGGCCGGGCAAAGATGAATTTATTAATAATGGCAATGGCCGCAAACTGTTGGCTTATGATGTAAGCTTTGAACGAAATGTTTTTTCGGGAAGTCAAAACATTCGCAAAAAAATATCAAATGATCCTCAGAACAATAATTATACAAGGTTTGGATTCCTTTACGATAAAAGCTCTCCGGGAATATCTCTTGAATATTCCGTTGATGGAGGTTTATTCATAGGACCTAAATTGAAAATAGTAAAGCAGGGTTTCAGAAAAGAGCCTTATAGCATGAGCCATTTGTTTGCTGTCAACAGAGCATTTAATTCTTCCTCATACCATATAAAATATAATGCGGATTTTATCAAACTGTTTGGTAAAACTGATCTTCTGATCCGCAGCGATGCAAAACTACCAACGAGCAGAACCCGTTTCTTCGGAATCGGTAATAATACAGTGTATGATAAAACAAAACCGGGGGCGCATAAATATTATTTTGCCCGCTACGATATGGTGAATGTTTCTGTTATGGCCCGTGACAGCATTAATTCATGGTTTCAAATTAAATACGGACCGGTCTTTCAATATTTCAAATTAAGGAGTAAGGAAAATGAAAACAGATATATTTCTACGATTTATCCTCATGGGGGCAGTTCCAAAGAACAATACTCAGGCAAATCTTTTGCAGGCGGCGAGCTTGTGCTTGAGATAAATACAAAAAATGATCAGCTGATACCAACAAGAGGCATTGACCTGAATATCTACGCCCGGCCATTGGCGGGGTTAAATAATTTCAGTAATCCTGTTACCGAAACCGGGGGCAACCTTTCTCTTTATACAGACTTTATTTCTAAAAAGCATGTTGTGATGGCAACAAATTTTGGGGCAAGTCACATAACAGGAAATTATCAATTGGAACAAGCCCAATACCTGGGATTCAAACAAAACCTAAGAGGATTTCGCATAGACCGTTTTGCTGGCCGCAGCAGGGCATACAACAATTCCGAACTGCGCTTTATCAACAATGATTTTAATTTCGGTTTGTTTCGCGGATCTTTTGGTTTCCTTGTATTTAACGATATAGGCAGAGTGTGGGCAGATAATGAAAGATCAACACAATGGCACGATGGTTATGGATGGGGTATCTGGATAGCACCTTTGAACCGTTTGGTGATTGGCGCTTCGCTCATGTATTCGAAAGAAGAAAAAAATTTAGCATTGATAAACTTTGGATTTCAATTTTAGACAAAATGGAATTTATAAAACAGATAGTATTTTTTTTGCTGATACCGGCG
>VBAS01000369.1 GCA_005882975.1 Bacteroidota bacterium
AATTCAGCAATTGAAATACCTGCATCTGCTTCCATAGCTTTCAATACATCATAGGTTTGATAAGCGATACTATCTATGGCTGCCCTGGCAATATGCGAGTTATTGCTTCCCCTTGTCAATCCGAAAATACTTCCACGAGCATGCTGGTTCCAATGTGGTGTGCCCAATCCTGCAAATGCCGGAACGATGTAAACACCTTCACTATCCTTTACAGCGGCCGCAAGTGCTTCAACTTCTGAAGACTTGCGAATAATCTTTAAACCATCTCTCAACCATTGCACAACTGCACCGGCGATAAACACACTTCCTTCCAATGCATATTCCGTCTTACCATCGACCTGCCAGGCTATCGTCGTCAATAAATTATTTTTTGATGCAATTGCTTTTGTTCCGGTATTCATCAACATAAAACAACCGGTGCCATACGTATTCTTCACCATCCCGGGAGCTGTACACATTTGTCCAAACAAAGCAGCTTGCTGATCTCCGGCAATACCTGCTATAGGAATTTTTATTTCCGGAACTGCACTTGCAGTTGTTCCATAAATTTTACTTGAAGCTTTTACTTCTGGTAAAACTGATCCCGGGATATTAAAAAGTTTCAGTAGTTCGTCATCCCACTGACAGGTATGAATATTCAACAACATTGTTCTTGACGCATTGGAAACATCGGTGACATGAATATTACCACCACTTAGTTTCCACACGAGCCAGCTATCAATTGTTCCAAAAGCCAGTTCACCATTTTCGGCTTTTGCTCTTGCACCACCTACATTATCTAATATCCATTTTAGTTTTGTTGCTGAAAAATAGGCGTCGATCACCAATCCTGTTTTTTCCTGTATCATATTTGCATGACCGGCTTTTTTCAACTCATCACAGTAAGCTGCAGTCCTCCGGTCTTGCCAAACAATAGCATGATAAATTGGTTTCCCGGTGCTGCGTTCCCATACCACCGTTGTCTCTCGTTGATTCGTAATACCGATGCCAGCCACTTGTTTCATCGTGATACCTGCTTTGGCTACTGCTTCAGCCATTGTACCATATTGAGTGCTCCAGATTTCTTCAGCATCATGTTCTACCCAGCCGGGTTGTGGAAATATTTGTTTGAATTCTTTTTGCGCAACACTGATGATGTTGCCTTGCTTATCAAAAATAATACTGCGGCTGCTGGTAGTGCCCTGGTCGAGTGCAAGAATGTAATGAGAAGGCATATCTGAAACTTTTGGGTAAGATACTAAAACTTGTAAAGTAATAACGATGTACTAAGCTATGATACTGCTATTAAACTTTGGTTGCGTCGCACACTTGTGCTGCAACAATTCTATTCGGCTTTTGTCCACCCCCATTTGAAATTACTTTTGATCGAACTGCTTCCCCCGCCAGCGGGGGATAATAAAACAGCTTATCATTTGAAAAATAAAAGGTCACCTCATAAATATTTTTTACGCCAGAATAAAACCAAGATGATCATTGTCCCCCGCTGGCGGGGGCCGGATGTACAATAAACGGAAAACATTGAGAAGGGGTGGACCATAGCTGAATAAAAATAAGAAAGCACAAGTGTGCGACGCAACAGAAGATGAAAAGAATTCCTTAGATGGTCAAAAGATGACCATCTACATTATAAAGCATTCTTATTAAAACGAAAGCCTGAAACTTCCAAAGACTCCCAATCTTTTATTAGCTTCTTTGGGTAGAGGATTGGGAAGAAGTCTCCAAATAAAATCAAGTCGGATGATCTTAAAGATATTATCAATACCTGTTCCTATTTCAAGATAAGTTTTACCGTCGAGTGATTTAAAATCATAACCGGGTAGAAAGTTCAGCGTTTTGTTTGCATCACTCAGACCACCCCATAATGTTTTAATAGTATAAAATTGCCGGAATTTAAGTTGAGGTATAAGGCGGAAAATGCCATTACCAATATTATGTTCGAAACTAAAAGCAACAAATTTGTCATGAATGTATTCATACCTGTTCATCAAACTAAAAGTATGTTTATTATAATAGCTCAACTCATTGCCGGGAGCAATTTCAAGAAAAGTATAAGGTAAGGTGCCAAAGGTTTTACCTGCAACAAGATCATATTCAAAGCTGCCAAACGGAGGTACCTTAATATAATCATGAACACCTGCGATAACCTTGGTATAATTGTATGCACTTTGTCCAATACCTGAAATTCCCTGTGTGATCTTTAATTCAGGAATAGGATAAGGGTTGACTCCAGGAATTTTTCAAGATAAGCAAATCGAAACCGCAATGATATTTCAAAAGTTTGTAAAGGTTTGCCATTTGAAACCGGGAATGAATCTTTTGGTGGTATATTTTGCAGGGGATTGAATTGCTTGTACGCCGTTGCAAACAAACCTGAAAAGCCAGATTTGGTTTCATGAAAATATTCAAATCGTGTCTCTTCAATTTTCATAACCTTAACTGGTACGCCGGATTTGCGGACAGCTAATGCAAAAATGTTATCATTCGTTAATTCACCAATATAGCTTTGGCCATAATCAATATCATGTGAGTAAGAACCATACAAATAAGTTCGTGGATGCTTAGCCGGTAAAAAAAGCAGTTCAGCTTTGCCTTTCAATTTCTGGTCTCTGAAACCATACGCTAAATAAGTATGCCACCACCATTTTCTATCAAACTTGTAATTAGTACCAATATCAAAGCGAAGCCGCAGACCCTCCCATGAGGTTTGTGTTATCCAATTATACCAGGGACCTAGCTGAAAATTTCCGGTATTAAGATAACCCGTACCAATAAAGCCCATTGTATTGGTGAATTTTTTAAAATTTGGATCATTACCCAGCGTGTCCATCATTTTAATAATGCCCTTTTCATTATCTGTTAGATCTTCATGTCGGGACGCTTCCCAATATTCTTTGGCCTTTGCTGCAGCACCGGGCAATACAATCACTTCTTCAAGGAGTTTGTTTTTATTTAGTTCACGAATCACGGAGGAGTCATTCACCACAATGTTATTATAAGTGGTGTTTTTGCGACCAATGAATGCGAGTTTTTGTTTTCCAAGAGGAGTGTAGTCGGCAACAAATTTATCTCTTGACAAAAACCAGGTAGTAGAATCATCCAGCAGTTGATATTCCTGGATCAGGCTTAATGTTTCCAGGTAATTGACATTTGCATCTTTCCCAGCCGAAGGTTCATTTTCTGAATTGCATACGTACCAGCATGCACCCAGCAATCACCCTCAAAAGTATTTTCACCCCTATGTTTTGGAGTAAATACAAGATGATAAAAACGGTTTTGATTTACTACCTGTGTATCTACAACCCGGTAGTTATAATAATTATCGCCATTATCGCTGGCAGGACTTATAAACTGCT
>VBAS01000370.1:0-1016 GCA_005882975.1 Bacteroidota bacterium
GAGGTAACGGTTACTTGCACTATCCTTAAACCGGTTAAAGTTTTCCTCAAAAAAATCATTATCAAGATACTTCAGGGCAATATTCATCAGCCTTTCGCTGGAAGGATCTGTTTGCACTGCCTTTTTCTCTGCGTAAAACTTTCTTCTTTCCCACTCAGCTTTTCTGTTTTCGGCCACCATGATAGCCGCGATAGATACAGAAAAAACGAAAATCCAAAAAAGGATACCAGCTATATTGATGCGGATGCGGTTCAGTATCACCCCGTCGCGGTTTACCATCCAGGTGTAAATGAGCAACCAGGCTAACACCGGTATATAAAAAAGAACCGTTGGGTTGCCGGATTTGATACTAAGATAAACCAGCCCCGAAAAAGCGATAGCAAAATATACCAACCAGATATTGTCCCTGAAAAGAGGAAAGATAGCCCTGAATAATAATTGGGTAAAATAATAATAGGATAATGATAAAGTGGCCAACACAATAAACCCGGCGACCGTATAGCGTGGGACGGTGGAAAAATTGGTCACGTCAAAAGATATCTTTGAATCAGCTACGATACTCCTGATCACAGAGGAAAGAATAAAGGTGGAATAAATGAGGAGGCATAGGGACAATATACCTACGATCCATTTGAGCCAGGAGGGTAATGGTGTAAGAAAATTTTTTACATGTTGCACTTTATACCAGCTAAATAATATGAGCCAGCAAAAGAAAGAAGAATTCATCCACAGATCTCCTAATGATCGCTGAATCATATTTGATCCATAAATGGAAGGATCGAATAACTCAAACTGGCGAAGATTTAGTAACTCAGGAAAAAAATAAATAATCAACCGGATAATGAGTAAGCTAAGACCAAGAAATAATATCCCTTTCCATTTTCTTCTTCCCGAAAGGGATTCAGCGACCAGATGAATAAATAACAACAATAGCAACAATCCGCTAAAACGAAGTATAATGGTGAGGCGGTTATTGTAGGGCACTGCACCTGATGTTTTTTTATCAAAGTAAAAAA
>VBAS01000370.1:1208-4160 GCA_005882975.1 Bacteroidota bacterium
CAACAGGATAAGATGAAAGAGAGACAGACTTTTTTATGACAAAATAATACCCATTTGAAAGATGCATCATTTCTTCAGTATCACCCAGTGAAAACGTTTCTGGTGGTGGTAACGCAAGCTGGTTGTTCCAGGCACTTAAAGAAAGGGTACCCGAATTATCAATTTTGTAAATAAAAATGCCATACTTTTTCGCAGCAGTTTTCTCCAACTCATGAATAGATTCCTTATTGTCAACAAGCCTGCCTATAAATGACGTGTCGCTGAGAAATTTATTGAAATCACTTTCCTGCTGGTGCAAATACTCCTCTGCATGCCTTACCTCTTCTGCAACAGAGGACCGGTTGGTATATAGTTTATTGAAAACAAAGGAAAGAACAAAAAGGAAGGCTGATGCTAACAGCAAACTAAATTTCCAAATCAGATTATTTCTTATGATTGGCTTCACTTATCCCTTTGTTGTTTAATACTATTCCAGATGTTATCCATCTCTTCCAGGCTCATGTTTGTCAAATCTTTTCCGTCCTTTAAAGCCAGTTGTTCCATCTGGGTGAAGCGGTGGATGAATTTTTTATTGGTTAGTTCCAGTGCATTTTCGGCATCCACCTGCAAAAATCGTGCATAATTGATCAATGAGAATACCAGGTCTCCAAACTCTTCCTCTACTTTTCCCTGCTGACCGGTACCGATCACCTCTTTCAATTCCTTCATTTCCTCTTCTACTTTTTCCCAAACCTGGTCCTTGTTCTCCCATTCGAAGCCAACTTGTTTGGCTTTTTCCTGCAGGCGCATCGCTTTTACAGTAGCCGGTAACGATGTGGGTACTCCCCCTAAAATGGACTTTTTCCCTTCCTTCAATTTTAAATTTTCCCAATTTCTTTTTACATCCTCCTCGTCATTTACTTCAACAAGTTGTCCCTTGTTGCCAGGATCGCCATAGATATGCGGGTGGCGGAAAATGAGC
Source organism: Bacteroidota bacterium (assembly GCA_005882975.1). Taxonomy (GTDB): domain Bacteria; phylum Bacteroidota; class Bacteroidia; order Chitinophagales; family Chitinophagaceae; genus VBAS01. The sequence goes on from VBAS01000370.1 coordinate 2,170, forward strand.
TTTTCACATACATGCTTAATCACCTCCTGCAATTCAAACTGCTTTTGCTCACTCCCGATCTTTGCATAAAAAAGAATATGGAGCAGCAAATCGCCTAGTTCTTCTTTTATGCCCTTCCAGTCTTCCTCTGTAATTGCATCTGCCAGCTCATAAGTTTCCTCGATGGTCAATTGCCGGAGGCTCTGAATAGTTTGTTTTTTGTCCCAGGGACATTTTTCCCTGAGATCATCCATTATAGCAACAAGTTTCAAAAAAGATTCACTTAAGTTATCACCCATTCGTCGAATTGTTAAAGTTGAAAAAAAGAAAAAAGCAAAAAGAATAGCATTAATATAATCAATAAAAAATAAGCGGTAATATTAAGCAAAAGGAATTTAATAACTGTCTTACCGTGGCCCTGGCCGTAAAATCGTTTCATAGCCAGGTACAGGTAAACCGGCCAGGCAAGTATGGTAACGAACATCAACAGGTTCCAAACACCCCACCCTGTTATATGGCTCATTTTACTCCATAGCAAAATAAAGAGCAGAAGTATAAAACTAATAATATAATGATGTACAGAAAATATAGCATGATCAGTATAATAAAATTGTTTTCGCTTCCTTACATAAAGCAACCTCAGGATGAGGGCAAAAAAGGGAAGCGAAACAAACAAAAGGTAAGGTAGCCTGTGTAACAATGAATCAGAAATTATTTCCAGGGAAACCGCCTGGTTATACTTAAACTTTTCGTTAAGATAAATGGCTTTTTTATTCCATAGACCGGATAACCAACCATCTCTTTTGCCGGGGGGTAAAATGCTTTGCAATGAATCATATTCGCTTTTGCTTTTGTAATCACCTCCGATGGTTCCAACTATTTTAAAATCATCTGTAAAGGGAAGCATATCCAGGGGCGTTACTTCGATGGTTGTATCCGTTAATAATGACAATTGCTTTATAAGATTATCATTGCCGGGATCTTTCTTAAGTTTTTTTTCGATAAGCTGAACAACAGAATCCCTGGCTCCAACGCTCATAGGCTCATCGCCCTCCGTTATTTTAAAAGCATCCTTTGGATCATTGATTGCAAAAAAAATAAGAAAAAAGATAGCTGATGTAAATAAATACATCCGCACAGGATTCAGGTAACTCATCCTTCTTCCCCTCATGTATTCTGCGGATAAAAACCCGGGTAGTGTCACCAGGTCTTTCAGGGTTGTAAAAAACTTACCATCAAAGTGTGTAATGTCATTAAAAAAATGCGTTGCCATTCCAAAAAAAGTCTCTTTTGGTTCAACATTCTCCTGTCCGCAGATATGGCAAAACTTTCCCTGTACGTTGCTTCCACAGTTGAGACAATCTTTTTCCTTTCTTTCAGGCCGATGGGACATGTAAAATTTCTCTAAAAATAAGTACAAAAAGACAAGAACCGGCTGGTTTTTCGTTCCTGTATAATTCAAGTACTTTTGAGCCTAATCTATATCACAACAAGAATGAAAAACATCTTAATTGCCGTTATCCTGCTTTTCCCTGCCACAACCTTTTGCCAATATTATTACAACGATATACTGGATGCCCGCGTCACAGGTGAAAGAATGAAAAATTACGCCAAACAGAAAGTGAAGACCATTACGGCTACCGGCTACGATGCCAATGGTGCAAAAACGACCGACTTTAATGAATGGCAGGAAATAAATGCAGAAAAAAGGATACTGAAGATCACCACCCGCAACGGCCAACAGGTAAGCAGGCAATATTATCAATTTGACAGCCAGTTTAAACTTATAAGTATAACCGACTCATCTGGCGATATCAAAAGCACTACCACGTATAGCTATGACAATACAGGTAATATTTCGTTAATAAAAACCACGACCAAAGATTCACTGCAGGATTTTAATGAAACAGTAGAACACCAGTACCAATACAATTCGGCCGGGAAACCCGAAAAATTGTGGCGGATCATCAATGGAACTGATACCAGTGAGTATCGGTTATCGCTGGAGGAAA
>VBAS01000116.1:0-8547 GCA_005882975.1 Bacteroidota bacterium
GATCAAGTATGGCGATTATAAAAAGAAAGTAGATGGAGATGAAGTAAAGATAAAAGATGGTGATACAAAAATAAAAATAGAGGATGGCGAAAAGAAAGTGAAAAAGGATGATTAAAATAAAGGTTTGGAAAATAAAAATGGCTGTACATAGTGCAGCCATTTTTTATAAGCTTTGATCATGAAAGCGAATGGCTCCAGGTTAAATTATACTTTCCTTTTATTGGTTTGATACAGGTAAACAAAAAGCTTGTTACAAAAGAAGCATGAGCAGAATCATTTTTATGGGCAACATCTATACTACCGCTTGCAAGAACTTCTATTGACGAGGTTTCTATTGCTTTCCAGCCAGGCTGAACTTGTTGTAAGCAATAACCGATATCAACATTGCATTCCGCTAATTTTTCCACTAAAATTTGAAGTAAATCGGGTTCTTCCAATGTAGCGATTATGGCGATTGCAGAGCCGTTTCCTTTGTTGGATGGTTTTTTCATAAGGAGTGATTTTCAGTTTTTACAGGTACGGGTTTTTTTAGAACGTATAAAAAGCGAATTTATTGGTTTAAAAGGGAATTTAGTTATCTATCCGATCTTTTTTTCAATAAGCCAATGATGACCAAAAGGATCCGCAAGGCGGCCTTGCCTGTAGTCATAATCATAATCTTGTACAGGTTCTATCTCCGTACCACCTGCTGCCAATGCTTTTGCCATCACTGCATGTGGATCGTTTACAAATAAACCAATTACTACCGAAGTGCCGTTTAATGTTCCAGGACTTAATTCATTTACTCTTTTTACTTCTTCATGCATATGAAACATTGCGTCATCAATGGATATTTCCGCTACATGCACACTGCCATCATCATTATTCCATTGACGCAGTACAATTGCATCAAATGCATTTTTATAAAATTCAATTGCAGGCGCCACTTCTTTAAGATATAACATTGGCGCAAAAAATGTGATATTCTCTTTCATCAGATCTTATTCGTTTTATTTTACGGCCAATATCAGCGCCATAGTAGCCCAATTAGTTCCGGCCGCTGAAATGAATTGGTCTTTCTCATGGGGAAATCCGTTTTGGACAAAAGGAACAAAAGGAATGGAACGGGATCTCACTCTCCATGATCCATCTTCATATTGAGTTTTTAATAAAAAAGAAATGCCTTTTTGAAAAGCCGGATCATCTGTTTTTAATAACCCAGATTCATATAAAGCATATAACGCCTGGCCAGTAGCATAAGAATCACTTTCAAGATGCATTAGTTGTGACCAGCCACCATCTTCTCGTTGTGTCGCCAATAATTTTTTTGCTTGTTGTTGAATAAAATTTTTATCCCCGTTTATCCACTTAAGTCCGAGCAACTGAAAAATTCTTTCCTCATTCGTTTCAGGAACTGTTTTCATCATCCATGCACGGGCCTTTTCTATTCGTTGATCTATTTCCGGTTTTAAGGAAGAAGGCGAATAATATTGCAAGGCCGACACCATAAGTGCAGTAGCAGAAAATGCATAATACTCCAGGGGCGGTCGCGGGTTAGGGCTTACCCATGAGCCATCGTAGGTCTGTCGCTGCATTAAATTCTTTACCAGCATTTCAATAAGCTTGTTTGATTTGTACTTATTAGCCCATAAAGCCCACAACTGGTAGCCGCTTGACATGACGATAGCAACGGGATCTCCATTTTGTGTCAATACATCTTTTCTTGATCTTATTACAGTATTTATAGAATCAAAGATCTCATTAAGAATAGTGTCATTGACAGTAAAACCTTTTTCTTTTGCCAATGATAAACTAACTGCTGTCAAATCCTGGTGATGACATGATTGGCATCCACCTGCATTTTCTAAAAAAAGATGACTGGTGGTTTGTAGTAAAGGCAAAGTTTTATTTACCGCCCTTTTAATATCTTCCTGGCTATTGATCTTACTTTCTTTTGTTATAGTAGTAAATGCAGCTATTATTGTAACAATTGCTGACAGAACTAACCATTTTTTCATAAAGAAAATTTTTTACCAAAAAAATTATTTTGCTCCAGCTTCTTTTAACAATGCAACGGTTCCTGTGTTTCCTTTTTTTAAAGCCCATGAAAGGGCTGTAGAGCCATCATCTGCTTTTAGATTTATATCAGCTCCTTTTTCTAATAAGGCTTTTATGATCTCAACATTGTCATGTTCATTGTAAACTGCCCACATCAACGGTGTAATTCCTGCTACGCCCTTCTGGTTGATTTTTTTTGCTTTCTTTAATATTGCTTTTACCGATACAACATCATTGTAAGTGACCGCTGATGATAATGCAGTTAGTCCCAACGTACCGACTATGTCAGGGTCAGCGCCTCTTTGTAATAATTGGAGTACAACAGGGGTATTCACATTGAATGTTGCATTAAGCAATGCTGTTAAGGAATCAGTTGTGAGTGCATTAATGTTAATTCCTTTATTCAGCAATAATGATATTGTAGCTGTATCGCCGAATAGTGCCGCTCTTATCAATGCATTTTCTTTCTGATTATTGACAGCTAATGCATCGGCTTCTTTGTCAATCAACAGTTTTACGGCATCATATTTTCCATACCCGACAGATGCAATGAGCAAAGGAGTATTACCGGTTTTTGCTTTTGCATTTACATCCGCACCATGTTGTATCAGCAATTTTATTTTTGCAAGATCATGCACGGCCCACATCAACGCCGTTTCATCAATTTTGTTCTTCGCATTTACATTGCTGCCTTTTTCAATTAATAATGCCATGCATTCAACTGAAGAATACATTGTCGCATACATTAATAAGAGATCGCCATCTTCATCAGCAATATTCGGGTCAGTTCCTTTTTCAAGTAATGACTTTACCTCTTTCAGATCATTAGTTTTTACTGCTTCAAAGATTTTTAAAGCAGAAGTTTGTGCATTCAATGCAGAAATGCTGCTAATAAATAAAAAAACGATGAATGCAGGTTTACGCATGGGGGAGTAGTGTGCACTAAAGCTAAATTAAATTTTGAAATTACAATTAGCTAATTACAATTTATCCGCATGTTTCTTTGCTTTGATCATGTTGCTGACCCTATAAAGCTGAATGATATTTAAAATAATAATGACGACGATGACATAGCCAAGTGTATCATAATGTTGTAATGGACTTGTTTTTGTTTTTTGAATAACAATTATTCCTCCAACAGCTGCTGCAATCCCACCAGCAATTTGTTGTAACGACGAATTGATGCTCATGAATGCACCCCGATCCTGCATTTTTGGTAAGGCAGATACCAACGCCATAGCAGGAACAATACGACTCATGATCGCAGTCATCATCAAAATATTCAATGATATTATAACTAAGAATGGAACAGGTGTAAGATTTGTATAGACCACTATGATGACCATCATACTAAGCGCTGCTACAGTAAACAATTTTACTTTATCTATTTTATCACTAAGCTTTCCTATTAGTGGCATTACAATAAGTGCAGCAATGCCGCTGGCCATAAACATAAGCGGAAGCTGCTCATATGATACCTGCAGGTTATTTACTGCAAATGCACTACCCCAGGGCATCATCATAAAACCGCCAATTGATAGTAAAGCTGTCAATAAAAAACCAGTGCGGTAATCCCGCAGCCTGAGTGTATGCCATAAATGTTTAATAGCTGTCTTTTCAGTTTTCAGCTCGAGATGTTTTGTAACAGGCTGCAATTTTAACATCACTAATATCCAAATGATAGTAGCTAAGCCAACGATCATACGAAATGGTGATTGCCATCCCCAATGATTAGCAATAAAAAGACTGATAGGAATACCTAATACCTGGCTGGCGCCAAACCCCATTTGTATAAACCCCATTGCTCTTCCGCGTTTCTGTAAAGGAAAAAGATCCGCAACGATGGCTAATGAAATAGAACCGATCACACCACCAAACAAGCCCGTTATTATTCTTGCTGCGATCAGTAAAACGTAACTGTTAGCCAGCCCGCAAAATAATGTGCCAGCTATAAAACCTATATAAAAGAATAGCAAGAGCTTTTTCCGGTCGAACCTGTCAGCAAAACCTGCAGTTAATAAACCCGAAGTGCCAGCACTGAAAGCATATACTGATACTGCCAAACCAAATTGTTTGGTAGTAAGTTCCATTGATTTCATCAGCATGTCGCCCAGAGGGGACATCACCATAAAATCAAGTACAACTGTAAATTGAGTAAGGGCAATTAACAAGATCACCAATCGCTGGTAACCGGTAAATTTATTTTCAATAGTTGTAGTTTGTGTTTCCATTGTTTTTCAAAAATAATCAATTCGAAACGTGTAACGATAGTCTCTTACTAAAGAAAAAAACATAGTTTAGCGCATAAATTCTGAATGTCGAAGATGTCGGTTTTGCTCCAAATACCCTTACCCTTTTTTTTGAGATCGATATTTGCTTTTTTTATTTTAGGAATCGGTTTTTCTACTAATGCACAATTATGCACTGGCAGTTTAGGAGATCCCGTAGTAAATATAACTTTTGGATCGGGTGGAAGTAATTCCGGTTATACGGCCACCAATGCATACATATATACAAGTACTTCCTGTCCTAATGATGGCTATTATACCATTACAAACGCTACGGCCAATTGTTTTGGAAATACCTGGCATACTGTAAATTCAGATCATACAGGCAATGGAGCATTTTTACTTGTTAATGCAACAATTACACCTGGCGATTTTTTTGTTACTACGGTTAATAACCTTTGTCCAAACACTACTTATGAATTTGCAGCATGGGTTATGAATGTGATCACTCGCTTTAATTCGATCAGGCCGAATATCACTTTCAAAATAGAAACCACGAGTGGCACTATACTAAAACAATTTTCAACCGGTGATATTATTGAAACCTCGTCTCCCGTGTGGAAACAATACGGTTTCTATTTTACCACCCCTGCGATTGACAATGGAATTGTTTTACGTATGACGAACAATGCACCGGGTGGTATAGGTAATGATATTGCTTTAGATGATATTACTTTCCGGCCCTGCGGCCCGATCGTCACTTCAGCAATACAGGGATATTCTGATACCGTTCATATTTGTGAGGGTAATACGAATTTATACACTCTTACATCAACAGTTTCTTCTGCCTATAATTCTCCTGTTTATGTTTGGCAGGTAAGTACTGATGCCGGAACGACATGGAAAGATATTCCGAATGCCAATTCACTTACTTATGTGCGAAATCCCACAACTGCAGGAATATACTGGTATCGGCTTGCTGTAAATGAACCAAGTTCTGCCGGAATAGTCAATTGTCGCATTGCATCCAACTATGTCGTAATAAATGTTCATGCAAAGCCGGTAATAAGTGCGGGTGCCGATAGAGTAATGTTTAATGGCGAGAGTGTAACACTTGACGGGAACGTAGCAGGGGAACATCCTGTTTTTTATTGGGGACCACCAGATAATTTAAGCGATATTAATATTCTTGACCCAGTTGCATCGCCTTCATCTGGAAAAAAATATACACTTTATGCGACATCTGCTTATGGCTGTAAGAATGAAGACGAAATGATGATCAAAGTGGTAGCCGGAATTTTTGTTCCAACCGCATTTACCCCAAATGGGGATGGTAAAAATGATCATTGGCATATTCCTTTTCTTGATCCCATGCTTGGGGCAACAGTAAGAGTTTATAACCGTTACGGGCAAATAGTTTATGAAGTTGAAAATAAAACGGTTGATTGGGACGGAACTTTTAATGGGAAGCCGCAGGCAACAGGAACCTTTGTTTATTATATCAGCTTTAAAAATGGACGAAAAGATATGAAGGGAACATTTACGCTGATCAGGTAATTTTTCTCAATTAAGAAAAAAATGTTCATGAGTTTTTATAATACATGGGAAAATAGTCTTGCTATTCTTTCCGGCAATTGCCTATACGCTGGTCGTTGACACCATGCATCCTTTTCAATTTTTTCGGCATCTTCAAGGTCTTTAAAAAATACGGTCCGTAATTGTTCAGAAAATTTTCGGTCATATAATATTACATTCACTTCAAAATTCAATTCAAAACTCCTATGGTCCATGTTTGCTGTTCCTATAATTGATAGATTTCCATCTGCGACCAGCGTCTTTGCGTGTACAAATCCTTTTTGATACATGTAAATATCAACGCCTGCGCAAAGCAGGTCTTCGTAATAAGATTTGGAAGCAGCATTTACCAATCTTGAATCAGCAACACCAGGTACCAATAATTTCACAGAAAGGCCACTCAGCGCTGCAATACGTAAGGCTTCAAGAATACTATCACCCGGAATAAAATAAGGAGTTGTGATCAGGATCTCTTTCCTGGCGAGATATATAGCCTGCAATAAAGAAAATAAAATCGAAGGCTGCACCGAATCCGGACCACTGGCAGCCACCTGCAAAAAACAGTCGTCTTTTGTATTTGTGGGAACTGCGAAATATAATTTTTCAGGTTCCAAAGTTCTACCACTGCAAAAATTCCAATCGGTCAAAAAAAGATATTGTAAATAAAAAACTCCCGGCCCATCAATGCGAAGATGTGTATCACGCCAAAATAATTTATGCGAACCATTGTTGATGTATTTATCGCAGACATTTATTCCTCCTGTAAAACCGGTTTGCCCGTCTATTACTATGATCTTTCTATGATTCCTGTAGTTAAGACGGTTTGCTAAAAGATAGAAATGCACTTTTTGAAAAGGATAGATTTCGATACCTGCTTTTCTCATTCTTTCCTCTGTCTTTTTTTTAATGGTTGGGCTTCCAAAATCATCATAAATAAAACGAACCTTCACGCCTTCATTGGCTTTTGCAATAAGAAGTTCCAAAATTTGTTTTCCAATTTCATCCTGCTCGTAGATATAATACTCAATGTGAATATGATGTTTTGCATCACGAATTGCTTCGAGTACTTCGGGAAATTTTTCTTCTCCGTTTATTAAAAGTTTCACTTTGTTTCTTCGGGTCAAAGGACTGCGCAATTCCTTTTCCACCATTACCGCCAGTTCTCTGTTATTTTCGATTGAAAGATCAAGAGGTGAAATGGTTTCCTTCGTATAGACTTCCATTTCTTTTTTCAGCCTGTTCAGCATTTTGTCATCGTCCATAGATTTTCTGCTATACAATTTTGTTTTCCAAAAGTTGATACCAAATAGTATATAGAAAATAATACCCGCCACAGGTAAAAAAAGTATCAATAATAGATAAGCCATTGTTTTGGTAGCACTGCTTGTTTCATAAATGACACGAAGGCAAACAACGACAACGATACCGACATAAATAGCTCCAATAATATAAAACCAATCCATAGTGTTAATAGGATTTAAATTTTAGTTACATCAAAAACGATATTACAGAAAGTTACTGGTTTAAAAAATGGATAGCGGGATTATCCAATCAAAAAGCTGGCCTGAGTTGAAGCGGGTTTGATCAATTTCAAAATGGAGACTTACGATCAAAGAGATCTATTTAATTGCTAAAGGCTGAGGTTTCAGAATAAAAAAAAGGACGCCTTTTTTTGACGTCCTTTTTGTGGGGGTTTATCAGTTTCGAATATTGATCAGTTTCCCCGTGAACTGTTTACTATTTATCCTGAAAATATAAATAAGATTTTCAGATGGTGAATGAGCTGGTATTTTATATTCTACTGTTTGAGGTGAGTTAGCCACTAACTGTCCTTGAAAAGCAGTTTTCACCTTTTGTCCAACCATATTGTATATGTCAAGCGTTGCTTTGCCTGATTCTGTTGCTTGAAGTATAAATCGAACCTGGTCATTGAAAGGATTAGGATAAGCAGTTATAACTGGTTTTTGAGCAGTTACCTCGTTCATTATTTGTGAGCCTGCTCTTGTTACAGGTACTGAGCATGTGATTTCCTGTTTCATGAGTGCTTTACCTTTATCAAATCCAACGTTGATCGCATTTAATGCAGCATTCATATCGGATGCACTGATCGTAGTTACTACGGCACCCAAAACTTTATTAGCAAGATCATACAGATCATTAATATTGGGATGACCTGTACCTGTATAATTTGCATTGAGGTAGTTAAATACTGTGCATGGGATGTATTGAATAGAAGCAAGCGAACCTGGCGTTGAAGATCCACATGCGAGATTATTGAAGGTTAATTTATTTCCCTCGATCTTGATCGTTCCGAGATTAGCAGAGTTTGCAATGTTAAAGAACAGCGTCATCGTCTGAGCCAATAGTACATTATTAATACTTCCTTTAGCAGAACCAGATGCTTGAATAGGTACATTCGGCCAGCTTACTGCACAATCATAAGTAGCTGTAGTGGTAAAGCCTATACAAGCTGCAGCATTCGTTTGTAAAAGCACAGCAGGTGTAGAACCTCCAGGCAGCATTTTGAAAATTTTTGCACCGCTGCCGCCACTTAGATCAGTCCCTTTAAGTGTAAAGCTCCTGTTTCCGGCACCAAATAACTTATTTATTGTTCCGTTGTTAAGTGCTGCTAACATTAATTGCAGTGCAGTTTTGTTATTACAATCCTTACCATTATAATTTCCATAAAATCCCTGTGTTAATGTAT
>VBAS01000116.1:8562-18198 GCA_005882975.1 Bacteroidota bacterium
ATTGCTGCAACTAGCACCCACGACAGTTGTCTGGTTAGAATTGGTTTTACAGTGTGTAATAGTATTTTCGGCTACTATGTAATAGCATCCGGCTGCTAAACCATTCCACATAACTGTTCCGTTCAAACAAGTTTTTGCTCCCTGCACTGCATAATTATTACCGCAACTCTTCAATTGATAACTTGTACTAGCCTGGCAAGAAGCTAAAGTTATTGTTCCATTTAATGTACCTGAGCAAGTAGCTGTTGAAGTTATGGTGCCAAATGTTGGAAGCGGATTTACAGTGATAGTAAATGAGCAAGAATTACTGCAAGAATTTCCATCAGAATAAGTATAAATAATAGTATGAGATCCCAAGCCTGCGTCAGTAGGAGTGAAATTCCCATTACTTACTCCATCTCCACTATATGTTCCATTCATTGGCGTTGCTCCTGTTAAAGCAAATGCCGGATCATTTATACATACTTCTTTGGCGGGCGGACAGGTTACTGTTGGTAATGCATTTACATGCAATGTTACATGGATCGGATCTGAAAGTCCGCAATCATTAGATAAAACAGCATATACAGCACATCCATTAGTTGCTACATAATCAGTTGGATCGGTTATAGGATCATCATTACAATCATACCAGGTAATTGCAGTATAATCACTTCCAATACTACTGCATAGGGTCAGATCAAAATGAGCTGTTCCTCCTCCGGCAGTCGTTTCACATTTAGCTGCGGGTGTACAACTACCTTCTATTGGTAGATCACACACCACATCCGCAAGACCCACTTGTACACTTCTGCTTTCGGTGCCGGTAATATTCCCCAAAGACATGTGATATGGAGATCCATGAATTCCACCTGCACCATTATCATCGCCATCATAGTCGCCGTCCTCCGCTAAATGTCCACCAAAGAAAAAAACTGCAAACTGAGTATTTGGAGTAAACTTTATTCTTATAGAGGCTTTCTCATTTTTTTTTGTCGGATCTCCTTCATCTATATATTCTATTTGATCATCAATTGTGCCGCCAAGCATTAACATATTGCCCTGCGAAGCACCTCCAAGAAAAAGCAGATTGGTTGGTGCCGGTATCTCTTTAATATCAAAACCCCCATTGGGAACTAAAAAACCACCTCCAGGAGGGTCTGCTCTTACTCCTGCGTCATCAAAAGGTAGAGGATCTGGAAATGATGCATTAAAACTTGTGAGATAATCTATGCCATGTTTCACCGGGTTGGGACTTGATCCTGTTATGTCAAAAGTTAGGATAAGTGTGCTTTGCACATCTGGTGTAAGTCCACTAATGAAAACCCTGTAAGGAACAGATTGTCCTTCAGTATAATTAGAATGTCGCCTGTTCAAATTGCCAAATTCCCATTTGGCAAGACCTTTCTGCCATTGATCCAACCGTGCGGCCTGACCTATGGTCTTTAACGACAGGATAGAAGAAAATAGAATGATCAAAGTGAAAGATCTCTTCAGCAGTCTTAATAAGGAAAACATCAACGGGCTTGTAGACTTTTTCATACTCTTTAGTTTTATGGTTATAAATAAAAGATCACATTACCATTTTTTAGATGGTAAACCTTAACTGTTATGCTATCCAAGGGGTGTGGTGGTAATCTAGGGGGAGTTAATTCATCGGTTCTTCAAATCAGCAATGCCATTCTTAATTTATGGTGGTTTTCGACGGGAGGAAAGTCAATTTGAATTGTGGGGTGGTCTTATTTATTCATTATGAAATTACATCAAATTATAAGGTGAGAATTTGTTTTTCAACTTTAAATCAAAAAAAGTTATGCACACAGTTTAGAGTTTTCCATTATTGTTATAACATGGTTTCTTTTGCAAGTGGACTTATGAGAGGAATCTGATTCATTTTGAGGATAAATAGTTTTTCATATTTCCTTTATAAATTACGGCACTTGTATGTTTATCAAATCTTATTCATGAGCAAAGCAATTTTTTTTCTTGCAGTTTTTTTTATTGGTTGTCCAAAGGAGATCAATTGTCATGATAAAAGCAAAACTGTTTCTGAAGAAGAAGCCACATCCAAAGACAACGCTTCGAAGGTTTCCAGCTATACTAATTTTATAATTCGCCAGGGCCAGCATTACTGCGATCAGAATAGTATCAAATCAGTGAGAACACCTGAGATGAAATTCATGGTGAAGTTTGATAACTCGGCTGTTTATCAAACTGTGGTACCGGAAAATCAGTATGATATTAATAAGCTTTGGGGTTTTACCGAAGGGATAAATAATCAATACAACAGTGCCCGTATTGGTTGGTCATGGAATAATAATGCTTTAAGGTTGTATGGTTACGTACATACTAATGGCGTTCGTCATTACCAGGAAATTACAACTGTTGTCATTGGCACGGATATTACCTGTAGTATAAAAATTGCAGGCAATACATATTTATTTACAGTCAATGGCGTTTCAATTAGTTTACCACGAGGGCCGTCTGCTTCGGAGGCCAGCGGCTATCAGCAATATCCTTATTTTGGCGGCGATGAAACTGCTCCGCACCCGATAACTATAATGATTAAGGCTTTATAGGATTGAAGAATTTTTATTGGACACTGAATGTTTTTTATTATTTTTTTTTCTTGCCAACTTTATTTTGTTGAGTCCTGATGCAAATTTTACAGGCGATGCAAATGCTGCAAATAATATTGTATATAGAATAATAGGAACAACGATTGACACGAAACAAAGTAAAAATGCAATTAAAGTATAAAAAATAGCATAACGATAGATCAGTTTATAGGAATAATAATATTCCCTTTCTTCTTCCTTAATAAGATTATGATTATAGGCATAATTGCAAATGCCGTATGCGCCAATTGAAATTAAAAAATAATTAAAGCCAAAAACTGCAAGGGCTGTTCCTCCTTCTTTTTCAAGATACTCAGCTAAAACGGCGGTAGGAAAAGGCGTAAGCGTTACTACAAATAATAAAAAGCCATTTATCCACATTAGGTTAGTGTCCACTTTCTTAATGTATTCAAATGCAAAATGGTGATTTATCCAGCAAACAAGTATGGTTATAAATCCTATCAGGAATGCAAGAAAAGACTGCCAGTGATGAAGGAATGTATTTAATAATCCATCATTGGTTTGAGAATGCAGGATCTGTATTAATTCCAGGACTAAAAGAGTAATGGCAATACCAAATACGCCGTCGCTGAATGCATCAATTCGTGTGGTTTCTTTTGCTTCAGGCTTATTTTCTTTATGTTCCACTTATTTAAATTGATTTCACCTGCTGTTTTCACCATTCACAACAACCTACACACCACACATAAATATACACCGTAACTTAGTAGGAATTAATTTGTCCTTATGAAATTCTTTGTTGATAAAAATTCGGTTGTCAGAAAGATCTGGGGTAAGAGTGACACTGTACTTTTTATTTTTGCGGGTGCTTCTGCTGAGTTTGCCCTTAATAAAGCAGTGGATTGGCTATACTTTACCGGCAAGCTTCCTGCAGACCCAATGGGTCGGTTATTCTCCACGGTGAGCTATGCAAGAAAAATTGTTTTTTCATCAATGGATGAAGCTAATAAGGCAATTGACACATTACGGCATATACATAATACTGTTGAACAAAACCGTGGTGCTTCCATACCTGATTGGGCATATCGTGATGTGCTTTTTATGCTGATACATTATTCTATTGCATCATACGAACTGCTCGAAAAAAAATTGACAGGTGAGGAAAAGGAAGAAGTGTATAATGTATTTTACCGGGTTGGTGCAAGGATGGGATTGAAAGAGTTACCGCTTACTTATAATGAATGGCTGCCTGTAAGAAACGAACATTTAATAGCAGACCTGCAAAAAAGTGAATACACTGCAGATCTTTTTAAACAATATAAAAAACATCTTGGTGCTATGAGGTTTAAGGTATTGATCGAAGGTCAAAAATTAGTTGTCCCTGAGAAGGTAAAAGAGTTGTTACAGTTCAATGATCATTCCTTTCTTACTCCTGTAGTGCCGCTGTATAAGATCAGCAGGCTGATGAAAATGGACTGGTTGCTTAAAAAGATATTGCTTCCTTCAGATTATAAAGACCAGATAAATGAATTGGATGTACCGGATGTTAAAAGCTGATGCTACTTTTTATTATTCATCGTTTCATTCACATTCTCTCCGAAAGTTAGCAAATTGTTATCGGGATCCAGTATGGAAAACTCCTTTTGCCGCCACTGTTTTGTTTGTAAATATCCGGCGTCGGGCATTTTTATTTTTTTGTCCAAAGCTAACTGGTACCATTCATCTATATTTCCTGTTCGGATATATACCTGTCCGTAATTTTCTTTTGGATCAAGATCTTTAAATTCAAAAAAATGAATTTGAATATTATCTTTTTGTACCATTAAGTAACCATTGTAATCCGCACTTCCAAATTCCTGGAAATTTAATGTGTTTAAATAAAAATCTCTGGTGACAGCCTTATCACGCATTGGTAGCTTTGGATTAATGTCAGTAAGCATGTTTATTTGGATCTGTTTAAATGAAGATCAAAAGTAAAAGAAATTCTTTTTTTAAAATAACAGGCAACCTGCTCTATATGATGCATAACATTCTTCCATATAATAAAACACCCCTGATAAAAACCAGGGGATTGTCAAGACAAACTAACTGGACGTTATTCTAAAAAAAAGATTTTATTAAAATGAATACTCAGGCGGTGACAATTTGTATTGCCGGTTTAAAATATTTCTTTCATGCGGATCTCTTCGTGATTCAAGTTCCCTTTCAATTTGCCTGATCCTTTCGTTGCATTGGGTACATTCTTCTACACTTGCATCATCGCCGATCAGCTTATAATAAGCTATTGTTTCATGAGCCAATAAATTTGCAAGCTGTAAAGGCTGGAAATCTTGAAGTTCTTTCATAAAAGGGTAATTAAGAAAAATAATATAGCAAACAGTGTGCAAGAATAAATAGAAGCCCCTCAAAAAATAAGAGGGGCTTAACTAACGATCATGTTGTTGAGCAACACTGTTCTTATCAAATGCTCAATTCATTTTAATAAATTTCATTTTACCATAAGCTCTTCCATCTGCTGAAATTGCCTGTACATAATAAATACCAGAAGAGAGATTGCCGAGTGAAATTGATAATTGATCACCTTCAACGGCCATTACATTGGTTACCCTTCTTACAACGGTTCCATAATTATCATAAATTAAAATTGAAACCGGGGCAGAATTTGAAACATCTTTCCATCTAATTACAATATCCTGGTTGAATGCAACTGGATTTGGACGCAAGGTGAAATTTATTGAAACGTTTTGACGATCGCCATTCTCACCTGGATGCTGAAGATCAGTACAACTTCCAAGGTCAGCCCTTATCACCGGAGGAAGCCCTGTTGATTTATTTAATTCAACAAAATCACCTGAATAATTAAATGAATTTCCTGTTCTTGGGATCAGTCCAACAGTTCCATCGGTCATTAATATTAAAAATGCGCCTTCATTGGTGACCATAACACCTGATGTTTCTGCATTATGCATTTCAACTTTATCATTACAATGTAATTTATAAGAGTTTGGTGAGTTTGATCCGCCAACAGGTCTTAACTCAAGCATTTGTCCCCTGAATTGATTATCACCAGCTAACTTATACGTGGCATAAGTAAAGAATGTACGAGTTACAGGATGATAAAAAAGATCTTTGATACCACTATTTACAGGATCGTTATTAAGACTGCTGATAAAATCCTTACAAGGATTTCCAGACCAGTCCACTTCATAATAAACAGGGGTAAGTGTTCCTGTAACGGTACTAACATTTGCGATCTTACCTAACCATAATTTATCGATCACTAAACCGCTTGGGCTATTTCCAACCTTTGTTGTAACCGCTGTAAAATAGAAGTTTCCATTATCATCCATTGTACCTGCTGCAGAATTCACAAAGCTTGGAGTTAAAACTGAATTTTGAGGCGGCGGTGGTATCACACCCATTAATGTTACGTGGTAAGCCGCGTCTGTTTTCACAAATCTTGCAGTGGTTAAACCTTCAAAAGCTATTCCATATATAAGTCCATCAAGTTTGTTCACACCTATACCGTTTATCTGTAGCGGTTGAGAAGTACCCGGATAAAACAACGGGCCACCAGGAATAAGAGTAAGGGCGCCAGTTATTCCATTAACTGTATACAATGAATAAGGATTTGTGATATCTGCATTGGTGCCTGCTCTTACTACAGCATAATTAACGGGACAATTTATTGTGGTTACTGGCGGCTCGTTATTTAATGATCCTTGTCCGCAACTACCCATATCCCCACGAAGTGGATTTGGAAGTCCTGTACTTGTTGAGATCATTGTGAATCCACCGGTGAATCCTGTACTTGCATTTCCATTTACCATTCCAAATGAACCATCAGTGAACAATACGGTGAACTTTCCTGTTTTATCGATCAGTGTTCCTGAAGTTTCTGCTGTATGTGTGTTGACGGTAGAATTGCAAACAAGACGATAGCGAAGAGGTGATGATCCCGATATGGGAACTAACTCAAGTACCTGTGCGGAAAAGTTTGTTGCTCCTGGCAACTTATAAGTAGCATATGTGAAGAAGCTATTGGTTCTTGAATTATAACTGAAATCTTTTAGTCCGCTATTATTAGGATCACTTGTTAATGTTGAAATATAGTCTGTACAATTTGCACTACTAACATCTACTTCAAAATATTGAACAACAGGCGGGCCTGATACTATTGATTGGGTATTCGAAATTTTTCCAATATAAAACTTATCAAACGTGGGAGTAGGTAATAAATTAAATGTAAATGCACTGAAATAAAAATTTCCAGCAGTATCCATATCACCAGCCGCAGGATTTACAATTCCTATAACGCCGGCTCCTGATGGCGGAGAAATGATACCAAGATCTGTTGCGCCATAATTTGAACCGAGTCTCATAAAGTGAGCAGTTGTGGTAGTTCCATCAAAAGCAATTCCATAAATAAAGCCATCCTTTCTGCTAACTCCAATGCCATTAACTTGTAAATTCTGAGTTGGATTCACAGGATCTTTATATGGTCCGCCTGGCACTAATGTCATTGCACCAGTTGTGTTATTAACGTTGTATAAAAAATATGGATTTGTTATATCAGCATTTGTTCCGGCACGTACAATTGCCACATCAACATCAGGACAATTTGGAAATGGAGTTACTGTCGGAGTCTGATTACTTTCCGGAGATCCTTGTCCGCAACTACCCATATCACCACGAAGTGGATTTGGAAGTCCTGTATTTGTTGAGATCATTGTGAATCCACCGGTGAATCCTGTACTTGCATTTCCATTTACCATTCCAAATGAACCATCAGTGAACAATACGGTGAACTTTCCTGTTTTATCGATCAGTGTTCCTGAAGTTTCTGCTGTATGTGTGTTGACGGTAGAATTGCAAACAAGACGATAGCGAAGAGGTGATGATCCCGGTATGGGAACTAACTCAAGTACCTGTGCGGAAAAGTTTGTTGCTCCTGGCAACTTATAAGTAGCATAAGTAAAGAAGCTATTGGTTCTTGAATTATAACTGAAATCTTTTAGTCCGCTATTATTAGGATCACTTGTTAGTGTTGAAATATAGTTTGTACAGTTTGCACTACTTACATCTACTTCAAAATATTGAACAACAGGCGGGCCTGTTACTATTGATTGAGTATTCGAAATTTTTCCAATATAAAACTTATCAAACGTGGGGGTAGGTAATGGATTAAATGTAAATGCACTGAAATAAAAATTTCCAGCAGTATCCATATCACCAGCCGCAGGATTTACAATTCCCAATAACCCGGTGCCAGAAGCAGGAGAGGGTACTGCTCCAAGATCACTAACGCCATAATTTGCATCGAGGCGCATAAAGCGAGCAGTGGTAGTAGTGCCGTCAAATGCCAAACCATAGATAAAACCGTCCTTTCTGCTTACACCAATTCCATTGATCTGTAAATTCAAGGTTGTGTTTGCCGGATCTTTATAAGGTCCTCCCGGCACCAATGTCATTGCGCCGGTCGATTGATTGACATTGTACAGGAAATAAGGATTTGTGATACTGGCATTTGTTCCTGCCCTTACAATTGCAATATTAACATCGGGACAATTGGTATACGGATGTGTGGCTTGCGAAAAGGAATTAAACTGGATAAAAATTATACCCAGGGAGAGTAAAAATGTTTTCATAATTAGAGATTAGATGCATGAATAAATGAGATTTCAAATTCAATTAGATAATTGAACCGGATGCAATGGGGCGGGCAAAAAATATACTCAAAGATTATACCGTCTAAACATGATATTCACATTTGTGATTTTCAAAAAGATGGATGAGCCTGAGAAATGAAATGTTATAAGGACAAAATTTTTTATTCACTATATCGAAAAGCCGGGTTCAAAAAATATATTTTTAATATCTGAGGTTGACCTGGTACAATAGTGCGAGGGGAATGCCCAATGATAATGTGAAAACATCAGTTACATCATGATCTCTTTGTATTGGGCCGGCCGAAAAATAAAACATATCCATCGGTATCCATTACTTCAAATCCACGTAAGTTGTCATCGTCATCCCCGATCTGTCGGTGAAATGTAACACCTACTAAACGATATTCTTCAAATAAGTTGTCCGGTTCAGAAGCAGAAATATATGTATCCCAACGTGCCCATTTATGAAGTGTATGATTGGGAACCGGGTTCACCTCAGGAGCGATCTCCTTAAGCATAATAGAAATATGTTCGCGACCAACAATTGCAAAATAAGGATCATTTTCCGGTCCAATATACCTGACCTCGAATCCAAGTTTATCTACATAAAATGAGATCGAGGTTTTTAAGTTTTTAACGATAAAGAAAGGTGATATGTAGGTGAGGTTTGTCATACCTTGCTTTAATAAATAATATCAAAATTAAACCGACCCAGATAAATTGACAAAGATTATTCTGATCTTCTGTGAAAATTAGTGATCGTTGTTTATAAAATTAAAATGAAACAAGCCGTTACACTTCCATCACTACCGATTTATCTGATACACCCAAATTGGACAAGTATTTTGTTACGGCATCGATCATTGGAGGCGGGCCGCAGATATAAAGAATATCATCCGGGCGAATTAACTCCTTTAAAATTTCTACATTTATAAATCCATGTTTGTATCCTTTGATATCTTCTTCAGAAAGAATCTTGATGACATTGCCTTTTAATAGATCGTTTAGCTCAGTTTCCAAAATAATATCCTTTCTTGTTTTGTTTGCAAAAAGTAAACGATTGCTTGCGGTGTCGTTTATTGATCTTAAATAACGAAAGATCGAAATGAATGGAGTGATGCCGGCTCCCCCAGCAATAAACAATCCTTTTCCTTTGTAGTGAATGGCGCCCCATACATCATGAATGATCAGTTCCTCTCCCGGCCTAAGTTTCAATAAACGATTAGTAACTCCATTGTGTACAGGATACGTTTTGATGGTAAATTCCAGGTGATCATCCCCGGACAGGTTGGTAAAAGTAAATGGTCTTTTCTCATTGATCCATTCTTTATCATTAACTGCCACTTCAGTTGCCTGCCCGGGAATAAAAGTATAACCTGTTGGTTTTTCAGTTTTGATCCCAAGCACAT
>VBAS01000117.1 GCA_005882975.1 Bacteroidota bacterium
ATACTCACAACAAAACATTTTCAACTTTTCATTTTGATACGCTTACCGAGAGATCGATTTATTTTGATCTTGCATATGATTCAGCGAGTAATTCGTTGTGGGTCTCAAGTTCCAATGGTCTTTTGAAAGTAGATACCAAAAGCCGCATCGCAAATTTATTTACAGAAAAAGATGGCTTGCCTACTACTCACATATCACTGTTCACGTGGGACAATAAGCATCGGTTATGGATCGGGACCAATCATGGACTTTCATTATATGATCTGCAAAAAAAGACATTTAGGAATTTTTATATTAATAATGGTTTGTCAACTGAAAAACTTGATTACTGTTTGTCTGCTCAGCCAAATGGAAAACTTTATATAGGAGCCGACAACAGTATAATGGTTATGGATATTGATAACATTGAAGAACAAAATGAAACCCCATCTGTTTACATTACGGGGATCGCTGAAAATGGACTTCCTGTCGAATCAAAAAAT
Organism: Bacteroidota bacterium; assembly: GCA_005882975.1. Lineage (GTDB taxonomy): Bacteria > Bacteroidota > Bacteroidia > Chitinophagales > Chitinophagaceae > VBAS01. The sequence goes on from VBAS01000117.1 coordinate 483, forward strand.
AAACAGCCGATTGAGCTGGCGTATGACAGGAACAATTTATCTTTTGAATTTGCCATTCCTGACTTTATAAATTCCGAAGATAACCAGCTTCTTTATAAATTAGAAGGATGGGATCATACTTTTATTCAAACCAAAAAAGGCAGTGTTAATTATAACAAACTGCCCCCAGGGGAATATGTATTTACAGTAAAAGCGATTGATCACAATGGTATAAAAAACAATGTAGGAGATAATGTAACTGTTCTCATTCGTTCTCCTTTTTGGGATACCTGGTGGTTTATTTCTTTAATTGGTCTTATTATTATTGCGATCCTTGTTTTTGTGATACGGTATATTTCGCAAAGAAATTTAAAAGAGAAACTGCTCAAACTCGAGAAAGAACAAGCTGTTGAAAAAGAACGTAACCGTATAAGTCATGATATGCATGATGATTTAGGAAGCGGACTTACAAAAATTGCTATACTTAGTGAAGTTGTGAAAAAACAGATCAATGAACCTGAAAAGGCAAAAGAGCAGCTTGATAAAATTTCCGAATCATCCCGTGAATTGGTGGATAATCTCCAGGATATTATTTGGGTGTTGAATCCTAAAAATGATACATTGGAAAACCTGGCCGCTTACATAAGAGAATATAGCCTGAAATTTTTTGAATCATCCGACATTGATCTGCAATTCAATTTTCCTGATCAGTTCTCGTTACTAAAATTATCAGAAGAAACACGACGAAACATCTTTTTAACCATAAAAGAAACGTTGAATAACATAGCCAAACATTCAAAATGTAAAAAAGTTATTATAACCATGGAAGAAAGAACAAAGAATATTCTTTTACAAATTAAAGATGACGGAGAAGGGTTTGATATAAAAAATAAAAGAAAATTTGGGAATGGCTTGATCAATATGCAAACAAGAATAGAACAAATAGGAGGAACTTATAAGTTGCATTCAGAAATTGGAAAAGGAACTTCAACTATAATAGAAATTTCTGTCTAACACTTTTTTGGTAGAACTGTTGATAAATGCTTTATTAAATTTGATATAATGATCAATGTAGTCATTATAGAAGATATCAGGGAAATAAGGGAAGGCCTGCAAATGCTTATTGATGGAAGTGATGGATTTAATTGCTCCAAAACTTTTTCCACTGCAGAACTGGCAATAAGTGAATTACCGGGTATCTGTCCCGATGTAGTATTAATGGATATTAATTTACCGGGTATAAGTGGAATAGAAGCAGTGAAAAAGTTAAAAGCGCAATGCATCAATACACTTTTCATCATGAGTACGGTGTATGAAGATGATGAAAATATTTTTGAAAGTTTAAAAGCGGGTGCAAGTGGTTACCTGTTGAAAAAAACGGCCCCGTCAAAAATCTTAGAAGCCATTACAGAAGTATATAATGGCGGCTCGCCTATGAGCAGCCAGATCGCAAGAAAAGTGATCGCATCTTTTCAGCATAAAGATTCAATTGATGAAGTAGAAGTTCTCACCCCGAAAGAAAAAGAAGTTTTAAAAGAACTTGCCAAAGGTCTTCGCTATAAAGAGATCGCCAATAGTCTTGGAGTAAGCATAGAAACTATCCGAAGTCATGCAAGAAAGATCTATGAAAAACTTCAAGTTCAAAGTCGTACGGAAGCCCTGAATAAAGTTTATGGCAGAAGCCCATCCTAAATCCTTCCAAAGGGAAGGACTTCGAAGACTCTTTTAGAATGATATTCTTACTTCTCTAATGAAAGCCTAAAGTCTCGCCTTCGGGGAGATTTAGAGGGGCTTCTCACACTTTTTTGTGATTGACTTTCGCCGAAGTGTTCAACAACTTTACACAAAACCATTTAGCATGAAAAAGTTGTTACTCCTTTCGCCTGCAATATTCTTTTTAGTTTTTAATTCTTATAGCCAGGTGCTAAAAAAGCTTGGTGATAAAGTAAAAAACAAATCTGAACAGAAGGCTGATCAGAAAGTGGACCAGGAAATAGATAAAGGGCTTGATAAAACAGATGATGCTTCTAAAAAGAAAGAAAATAATTCAACTACCACAAGTAATACAAATTCTACCAAAGATACTTCTGCTACCCCAGTTCCTGCGGCACCCACTTTGAAAGTATATTCCAATTATGATTTTGTGCCGGGCGATAAGATCTTATTTGAAGATCATTTTACAGATGATCAGGATGGTGAATTTGCCACACATTGGGAATTGAAATCGGGCCAGGCTGTCTTAAATAAAATTAATGGCGAATTAGCACTGCATTTGACAGATGGCAATTATGCTGTTGTATTGCCAAGAATGAAAACAGAAAAATATTTATCAGACCCTTTTACCCTTGAGTTTGATTGGTATCATGTACCGGGTGCCTATGGAGTAATTATTCAATTAAAATCATTTGATAAAGAATTGGGCTTTGACAGGCAATCAGAAATAAGCATCCAACCAGGCGAAATTGGATTTAACGGAACTACCAGTAATATCTCTCTTTCTAAATCTCTTACAGATGAATTGCATGAAAGTTTGGATAATAGCTGGCATCATGTTGCGATAGCCATCAAAAACCGCCAAATGAAAATTTATCTTGATCAATACAGGATACTGGTTGTTCCTGATACGAAAGAAGATTATACAAATATTGATTTTGCGGGGATAGGAGATGAAAAAAATCCAATTGTATTCAAAAATGTAAGATTGGCCTCCGGTGGTAATATGAATATGATCGGTAAAAAATTCACTGATTCTAAAATAGTAACACATGGCATCAACTTCGATTATAATAAGGCTGTTTTAAAACCTGAAAGCATGGGAACATTAAATATGATCCTACAAGTATTGAAAGATAATCCTGAAATAAAGTTCGAAGTGGGTGGGCATACAGATAGTGATGGCGCCGATGATTATAATCTCAAGCTTTCCCAACAAAGAGCAGATGCAGTAAAAGATCAGCTTATTAAAATGGGCGTTGAAGCATCAAGACTTTCCGCAAAAGGATATGGAGAAACTAAACCCATAAGTGATGATACAACACTTGAAGGAAAAGCAAATAATCGCAGAGTTGAATTTGTAAAAATGTAAAATACCTTATTCTATTCTGCCATCCTTCATATGCAGCACCCTATCGCTTAATTGTGATAGTTCTTCATTATGAGTTACAATCAGAAAAGTTTGATTGAATTGTTTTCTCAGATCAAAGAATAATTCATGAAGTTCCTGCGCATTGGCGCTATCAAGATTTCCTGTTGGCTCATCCGCAAAAATGATGTCAGGATTATTTATTAAAGCCCTTGCCACTGCCACTCTTTGCTGCTCACCACCAGAAAGCTGGTTGGGTTTATTCTCATTTCTATTTACAAGCCCCAATATTTTTAATAACCCTTCAGCCCTTTCCTTCACCTCATTCTTATTTCGTCCGGCCAGCCAGCCCGGAATACACACATTTTCCAATGCTGTGAATTCGGGTAATAAATGGTGAAATTGGAAAACGAATCCTATATGTTTATTCCTGAAAGCAGCCAGTTTGTTGCCTGAGAGCAGGCTGAGAGGCTTATTGTTGATAACTATTTCTCCCATATCTGCCTTATCAAGAGAACCGAGAATATGAAGTAAAGTGCTTTTGCCACAACCCGAAGGCCCAACAATGGCCACAACCTCTCCTTTACTAATTTCCAGATTCACACCCCTGAGAACTTCCAGAGTGCCATAACGTTTATAAATATTTTTACCGGTTAGCATGCAGCCTTTATGGAATTTAAATAATCAAATGATTTGTAAAGCACAGCCCTAAAAATAAGCGGTTCAAATGAGGCTTCGAAATTTAAGAAACCATTTATACCGTCGGTAAAAACCCCGATTTGGTAAATTCGTTATTAAAGCTACATTTGCGAAAAATTGGAGGGGCCGGATTTTCGTTGTAAATGGTAAAACCCGATTCCTTAAAATCAAAAACCTAAGAAATGTTCTGGACCTTAGAATTAGCATCATATCTCGAAGAAGCGCCATGGCCGGCCACTAAAGACGAACTTATCGATTATTCGATCCGTAGCGGAGCCCCTATTGAAGTAGTAGAGAACCTACAGGAATTGGAAGATGAAGGCGGCGAAGTCTATGAAAGCATCGAAGACATTTGGCCCGACTACCCCAGCCAGGAGGATTTTATGTTCAATGAGGATGAGTATTAAACTGAAAAAGAAATTTTGTAAAACCGTTTGCGTGCTGCAAACGGTTTTTTTATTTGTCCCATTAAGTTTTAAATGAACTACTCAATACTGAAATACTTGCAAAAAGTAAAGAACTATCTTAATTTCAGCAGTCCATTTTCCTGTTTCAGCATAGCATATTATGCCAAAAAAGAAAAAGAAAATTGTTGCCCGTTCGATCCCGAAGATAAAAGCCGCGAACCTTCAAAAAAATTATAGCCGGGCTTATGCACCTTTCCTTTTAAAAGAGCATGTTCTTCCATTGATATTATTTTGTTGCTTTTCAATTTCATTGTATATACAGACAATAAACTTTGAATATGCTCTTGATGACACAATGGTAATTACAGAAAATAAATTTACGCAACAGGGCGTAAAGGGTATAGGAGACATTTTTAAATACGAAAGTTTCAGGGGATACCTCGGCAGACAATCCGGAAAATTGACAGGCGAAAGATATCGCCCATTAAGTATAGCTTCATTTGCGATTGAAAAAAGCTTGTTTGGCAGCAACAAAGCCATTAGTCATTTAATTAACGTGTTACTATATGCACTTACGGGTATGCTTCTATACAGGGTGTTGTTATTTATGTTCCCGGGAGACAAGCACAACAAAGACCGAAAGTGGTTTTTTTCAATTCCTTTTCTTGCCACCTCTTTTTTTCTTATTCATCCACTGCACGTAGAAGTAGTAGCCAATATTAAAGGAAGAGATGAAATCTTCGCATTTATGGGGGAAATGGGTGTTCTTTATTTCAGTTTTAAATACCTGTATGAGAAAAAAACAAAGTACCTGTTATTTTCATTTTTATTATTCAGTGCAGCTATTTTTTCTAAAGAAGGCGCCATAACCTTTATAGCAATAGTGCCGTTGACAGCTTATTTTTTTAGCCGCACTTCAATGTGGGAAAGACTCATAGTAATACTTCCAGTTGTTCTTGGTACTCTTGTTTATCTTATTGCACGTGTATATGCTATTGGATATCTGTTTGACAATACAGAAGTACCTGATCTTATTAATAACCCATTTTATGGAATGAGCTTTGGAGAAAAAACCGCCACTATTTTTTATACCCTTCTTTTATATCTTAAGCTGCTTATTTTCCCCCATCCCCTTACTCATGATTATTATCCATATCAAATTCCAGTTATGAATTGGACACAATGGCAACCTCTGCTTTCCCTGGGCTTGCATATTGCCATTATTGTCCTGATCATTCGCAATTGGAAAAGAAAAACAATATTGGGCTATACTGCTGCTTTTTACCTGCTTGCACTTAGCATTGTTTCTAATCTGGTTGTACCTATCGGTACTTCCATGAATGAGCGATTTGTGTACCATGCTTCTTTGGGGTTTTGTATTGCATTAGCCTGGTTCATTAATATAGGTTTTGAAAAAAACAAGCAACTTCGCCCGGTTGCTGCAGCATTGCTTATTATTCTATTCCCTGGTTTTTTTATTAGAACATTATTACGAGTGCCCGATTGGCGTAATAACACGACCTTGGATTCTGCTGCCATAAAATACTCTCCCAATAGTGCCAGGGCGAATTGTTTTTATGCTATTAATATATGGCAGAATGTTTATATGAAATTGCCTTCAAATACTCCTGCTGGTAGACGGAAAGCTGTACTTGACTCTCTTAACCCCTATTTTGAAAAGAGCATTAAGTTAATACCTAATTACTATGCGGCAATGGGTATGAATGCAGCAGTCGCAGCAGAATATCATAAGCTTGATCATAATTATGATAAGCTTATTACTCGATTTGAGGACATAAACCGCAGTGGATGCAGTGAAAAATTCATTATCCAGTATTTAGAATATCTGAACAATATAGTTTCTTTAAGATCTGATGCAGAGAAGTTATTGAATTATTATTCCCGTATGAAGGAGTTTTATAAAATCAATTTTCCTGAAACAGGTTTTCTGCAGGACTACCAACGACTCTATACTTCTCTATATCAAAGAATACAAACGATGAATCAATAATTTTTTTTGTCTATTTCTTATCTGCTCCATCACCACTTCGACTATTCCCATCAATAGAGAATCCTCCATCGTAGATTCTGCATTATCATCTTGAAAATCGCTTAACCAATTATTCTGTAACCCCCAGCTTCTGCATTACTTCATTACTTACACCAGTGGTTGAATAGCCACCATCATGAAACAGGTTTTGCATGGTTACCATTCTTGTAAGATCAGAAAAAAGAGTAATACAATAATTAGCACAATCTTCTGCAGTTGCATTCCCAAGCGGCGCAATTGAATTTGCATAATCAAAGAAATCTCCAAAACCTTTTATACCAGTGCCGGCTGTTGTTTTTGTTGGCGATTGAGAAACAGTATTGATGCGAACTTTCTTTTCAACTCCGTAGTGATAACCAAAACTGCGGGCAATGGATTCAAGCATCGCTTTTATATCTGCCATATCTGTATAAAAAGGATAGGTCCTTTGTGCCGCCATATAAGTCAAGGCTACCACACTTCCCCATTCATTTATTGCATCTAATTTTCTTGCTACTGCTAACATTTTATGAAAAGACATTGCTGATACATCAATTCCTTTCATGAAGTAATCGTAATTAGATTCTGTATAAGGAATTTTTTTCCGGATATTAACACTCATACCGATCGAGTGAAGCACAAAGTCGATCTTTCCCCCAAGAATTTCCTGTGACTTAATGAAAAGATTGGTAAGCTCATCAACATTCGTCGCATCAGCAGGAATGATCTCAGACTTTGTTTTCTCCGCCAGTTTATTGATCTCTCCCATTCTCATAGCAATCGGCGCATTGGTTAATACAAATGTTGCGCCTTCTTCATAAGCTTTCTCGGCTACTTTCCATGCAATGGAATTAGCATCCAGCGCACCAGTAATGATCCCTCTTTTTCCTTTTAAAAGATTATATGCCATAGCAATTTATTTTGTGGCGGTAAATGTAAGAAGTTATTTAATTAGCTCGGTTGGATAAAGTTTTCCAATAACAAATACCATAAAAAATGATAGAACAAAAACAGAGATCAATACTGCCAAGAAATAAAAAAGTAATCTGCCAAAAGATTGGCGTGGCTTAATTAATATCTGAAACCATTTATTCAGGAAAAAAGCGATTACAAGAAATACAACAATTAATGAAAGAACAGTTAATGATTTCATTGGCAGATTTGCACATTTTCAAATTTGCTAATTTCCTACCATCTCCCGTGCATTCTCCATCGCCCCCGCAGTTGGTCTTTCTCCGCTGAGCATTTTTGCAATAGCTGTTATCCTTTCATCTTTATTCAACAACCGGATATTTGTCTTCACTTCATCTTTTACGATCTCCTTGTATACGAAGAAGTGAGCATTTGCTTTGCCTGCAATTTGTGGTTGATGGGTAATACAAATCACCTGGCGGTTACTTGCAAGCTCTTTCATAATTAGTCCGACTTGTTTTGCCGCCTCACCAGAAATTCCTGTATCGATCTCATCAAAAATTAACGTTGGCATATCCAACTTTTGAGCCACCAAAGATTTTATACAAAGCATTAACCTGCTCAGTTCACCCCCACTTGCTACTTTTCTAACAGGTAAAAATTGTTTGCTTCGATTGGCATCAAATAAAAACTCAATACTGTTTTTACCATATGAATTCAATTCCTCTTCATCCTTTATCTCAATCTTGATCTTTGCGTTTGGCATTCCTACCTGCGCAAGCAATTTGTTTACTTTTTCTTCAAGTGATTTGGT
>VBAS01000394.1:0-477 GCA_005882975.1 Bacteroidota bacterium
AACCAAGACCAACACTCAGTAAAGTATATAGTCTATGATCTATTTCAGTAAGTATCCTTTTTGCAACCTGCTTATCATACTCGTTGATTTTTTTATTCAATGAATCAAACCATGTTTTCAAATCTTTGACCGGCCATTCACATAGTTCACCAATATGACGATCATCAACCTTTACATATAATGCCTCTTTGCGCAGCCGGTAGCCATTACAATCAGGACATTGAGTACGTCCCCTATATCGGCTTAGCAATACACGATACTGAACTTTATAAAGTTGCTGCTCTACATCTTTAAAAAAATCATTGATACCAAGCACACCATTCTCTCCTTCCCATAAAGTTTTATATTGCTTATCCGAAAGATCGGCGACAGGTTTATGTATTGGAAAATTAATTTTCTTAGCTCCTTTAATAAATTGTTGTCGCCACCAATCTAATTTTTCACCTTTCCATGGAGCTACAGCGCCATCGTACACAC
>VBAS01000394.1:499-1004 GCA_005882975.1 Bacteroidota bacterium
CACCTGGCTGAAACCTTCACAAGTGGGACATGCACCAAAAGGATTATTAAATGAAAATAAATTAGGTACAGGTTCCTCGAATTGTATTCCGTCTAACTCGAACCGATTGTTGAAATGAAAAAGTGAGTTGTGTGTTTGACCCGGAGCTTTTGACTGTTGACTCCCTACTCCCGACTCCTGAATCTGAACTTCTAAGTAAATATCCCCTTCACCTTCATAAAAAGCAGTGCCAATAGAATCAGATAAGCGGTGTTTATCATCATCATCAAATTCTTTAACTACTATCCGGTCAACTAAAATATAAGTTTTAGAAGTTGCACTTTCTTTAAGTTTGGAGTTAATCTCTTTATCATTTAATGCAAGGGCATCTTCGATTCGTAAAACTTCTCCCAACTCTGAACTCTTTACTCCTGACTTTCTAATGTATATTCTCGAAAATCCTTTTTGCACCAGAATATTCAGCTCTTCTTTTATATCCCTGTTCTTATGTTGCTTAAATGAAGCA
>VBAS01000394.1:1014-3970 GCA_005882975.1 Bacteroidota bacterium
AATACATCAGCCACATCATCTTTTTTTACTGTTCTGCCAGATATTGGTGAAATGGTTTTACCCACACGGGCATAAAGTAATCGGAGGTAATCGTAGATCTCCGTCATGCTGCCAACTGTGCTTCGTGGAGTTCTTGTAATAACCTTTTGTTCGATAGCAATTGCAGGGCAGAGACCTTTGATATAATCAACGTCCGGTTTATTCATACGGTTAAGAAACTGACGGGCATAAGCACTAAGGCTTTCTGCATACCGGCGCTGTCCTTCTGCGTAAAGCGTATCAATAGTGAGAGAAGATTTGCCTGAGCCAGAAACACCAGTTACAACTATCAGCTTATTACGGGGTATTTGTACGGTCACATTTTTTAGATTATGTACCCGTGCGCCTTTAATAAGAATGCTGTTTGCGGAATTTACGGTCGTAGTTTTAGCGGAAGTTTTCCCTTTTATTGCCTTTTCCATATATTTGTCCAGCAAATGTAAAGCCTTATCCCACTTAAATCTCAGGTCAAATCATTAACAGTACATTAGCAAAATAGTTGGGTATAGGTTACAATATTTGTTTGGGAGGTTCAACAAAAATTCTATTTTTAAAGTCCAATATCAAACAAGTATGAATAACCAAAAATTTAACTCGCCTATCGCATAAACTTCTACGCTGTTTTTTTAATCCTTTTTATTTAACTAAGCAACCAATATCCAAACACCTAAAACCCACAGGAGTTTATGAAAGCTTTTAATAAGAAAACCGACCATGAATTGATCCGTCTATTTACTGACGGCAATTTAGACGCCTTGGAAGCACTTGTACTTCGTCACAAGGATAAGCTTTATACGTCTATCCTCTTTCTAGTAAAAGACAAATATCTCGCCGAAGATATTTTCCAGGATGTTTTTATCCGTATAATAGATACAATGCGCAGCGGCCGCTATACCGAAGAAGGAAAATTCCTTCCATGGGCTATGCGTATTGCTCATAATTTATGCGTGGATCATTTCCGTAAAGTAAAACGTACGCCAACCATTCGCAATGGTGAGGATAATGACATTTTTGAAGTGCTGAATTTTTCAGAAGACAGCGCTGAAACAAAAATGATGAAGCGCCAAAGTCATGACCGTGTACGTGAAATGCTACAACGCCTTCCCGAAGATCAACGTGAAGTGATCATTTTGCGTCATTTTGCTGATATGAGTTTTAAAGAAATAGCAGCTGCTACTGATTGCAGTATTAATACAGCGTTAGGTCGTATGCGTTATGGTTTAATAAATCTTCGTAAATTGATGTTACAAAAACAAATTGCTTTATAACCTCACCCCTTCCCTCTCCATAAATGGAGAGGGAGAAAGCTCTTGTCATTCTGTATCTCCATCCGGATAAACAATTCTGAATATAAAAGAATTTCGTTTGCTTGCTAACCGAAAGGTCGCTACAGAATGACACCTAATTAAACCGTCTCGTTTTAAAGCGAAGCGGTTTTTCTTTATAAGTCAAAAGAAAAATCATAGCATTGAAGTTTTACATTTTGACTTTTTACTTTTTATCTTTAAACGTATTCAATCCGCATTGAAGCCAATCAGCAAATTCTTTTGCATTGGGAGTATAAAATTTTGTTCTTGTCAATGCTTTTTCATCGGGACTAATAATAGCATATTGCGGTTGGGAAGTAGCCCCAAAATTTTCTGTTTGAAATGTTGCCCATTTATCTCCTACTGTTATTATTGGTTTATCCGTACCGGAGGAAGTTTTAAAATTTACCTGGTCAGCAATCGGTAATTTTCTTCTTTCATCGACATATAATGATACAACGATAAATTCTGTATGCATAAAACTATCTACTACAGGGTCTGTCCAAACACTTTCTTCCATTTTGCGGCAATTGACACAGGCCCAACCTGTAAAATCGATTAGGATGGGTTTGTTTTCTTTTTTTGCTTTTGCCAATGCAAGCTCATAATCATCCAATGGCTTAAATCCTTTTTTACAATTAACAGGATTCTCATAAATGGAATAACAAAGCGGCGGGGGAAACCCACTGATCAATTTCAGATTAGCCCCTTTTGTATTGGTGAGTCCGGGAACCAGGTAAATAGTTGTTGCAAGAAAAACAAGAACAAAAACTATTCTTATCCACGGAGACCTGGAAGAAATCCTTTTTATTTCAAATAATCTCTTCAAAAGATAAATGACAATACATAAGCCGATAACAACCCAAAGCGCAATAAAGATCTCTCTTTTTAGAAATCCCCATTGTTTTACAAGATCGGCATTGGAGAAAAATTTTACCGCCAATGCAAGTTCAATAAATCCTAATACCACTTTCACGTCTGTCATCCAGCCACCAGATTTTGGCAATGATTTAAGCCAATTGGGAAACATGGCAAACAATGCAAAAGGCAAACCTAATGCTAAACCAAATCCAGCAGCACCAGCGGTTAATGGCCATGCTCCTTCAACTGCTACATTCGCTAACAATGTTCCAAGTATTGGTCCTGTACAGGAAAAAGAAACGATAGCCAATGTTCCCGCCATAAAAAATATTCCAATAACATTTCCAATGCTTGATTTGGCGCCTGCTCTATTTGCCAAACCTGAGGGCAATCCAATTTCAAATAATCCAAAAAATGATAAAGCGAAAACTACAAAGACTGTAAAGAATATAAGATTTAAAACAACATTGGTTGAAATATTATTGAATATTTCCGGGCTGATCGTTTTACTCGCAATATGAAAAGGAATTGTTATTAAAGCATAGATCAAAAAAATAAAAAAACCATACAACGATGCATTAGCAATTCCCTTTTTTCGATCAGTAGATTTTTTTGTAAAAAAAGTAACTGTAACTGGCACCATTGGAAAAACACAAGGAGTTAATAATGCAATAAGACCGCCCAATATTCCCAAAAGAAAAATTGAAAGAATGCTTTGGTTCTTTGTTCCAGTATCACCACATGATGAT
>VBAS01000118.1 GCA_005882975.1 Bacteroidota bacterium
CTTCAGAACCTGGATAAGCTTTGCTCTTTTTATTTTTTTTCTCATGGTATTTTATCTGCGATAATTGTGCCTAAAATTTTGTTAACGAGATTATTTATAATTGATTTTCAACACGGGTGAAGATCATGCTTAATAAAAAATTTACAATCATAAGAATGTAATTTTTATTAAAAGAAAAATGTTTTTGGGCGTTTATAAGAGAAGATCGTTCAATTTTAGTTTCGATACCTTTTTGGGGTATTCGTTACACTAACTTTTGTTCATTTATCTAATTCATTTCGGAATTTATGTCAGTAGTAGATGAGTGATCTTTGATAACATTATATAAAGTTCCTCTTTCAACCGGTCTGCGTTTTACTTGTTTTATCAATGCAACTAATTCTTCCGTTGTCATAGAGGGGTTTTGTTCTTCTGCTCCAGCCATGCTATAAATTTTTGTTGTATCATCGATGGTGCCGTCGATATCATTTACTCCAAATGATAAGCTTAATTGTGCATTCTGCCTGCCAAGCATTGGCCAATATGCTTTAAGATGTGGGAAGTTATCCATGTAGATCCGTGCAACAGTATACATTTTCATGTCTTCAACAATGCTGCTTTCAGTTACATTACTCATGTCATTATCCTTATTGCGGAATTTAAGTGGAATAAAAGTATTGAAACCGCCTGTTTTATCCTGCAATCTTCTTAAACGGCTCATATGATCAATACGGTGCGAATAATTTTCTATATGACCATACAACATGGTCGCATTGCTATGCATGCCGAGCATATGTGCTGCCTCATGAATATTTAACCAGCCCTGTGAATTCACTTTATCGGCACAGATCTTTTCTCTTATTTGTTCATCAAATATTTCAGCGCCACCACCCGGTAATGAATCAAGTCCTGCATTTTTCAAATAGGTCAGCCCTTCTTCATTCGTCATTTTGGCTTTACGAAACATATAATCAAGTTCAACTGCCGTAAATCCTTTTATATGTAATGATGGTCTGTGTTTTTTTATTTGCCTTAAAACTTCTGCAAAGAACTCGAGGTTCATTTTTGGATGCACGCCCCCAACTATATGCACTTCAGTCACCGGTTGTCCATCATATTTTTTAACCATGTGCAGCATTTGTTCCGCCGAAAGTTCCCATCCTTCTTCGCGGTGAGCATATAGACGGCTATAACTACAAAAATTGCAGGTGAAGATGCAAACATTGGTGGGTTCAATATGAAAATTCCTATTGAAATATGTAATGTCACCGTGTCTTTTTTCTCGTATATAATTAGCGAGTGAACCAAGGAATGGGAGTGAACCTTTTTGAAAAAGCAATAAACCTTCTTCGTCAGTTATTCTTTCATTGTTATAAACTTTTTCCTGTATTTCCAGTAGATCTTTGGGTACGTTAAAATTTGACTCCGCAATTGTAGATAGCATTGAAATTATTTTGAATGCAAATTTAACGCAATAAAAAATAACCCTCCCATATTGGCGGGAGGGCTATCATTATAAATCATGATCTTTTTAGTACTTCATTACTTGTACACTCACATTTCGGTTACTATCATCATAGCCAAGATTGACGGTATAATTACCGGCTGCCCGGCCACCAAGATCGATCTGGAAATATTTTTCTCCGCCATTCGGGAATTGTTTACTATAAACTAATTGACCGGCTGAATTGTAAACATTAATATATCGTAAGGTTGTTGGAACCTGGTAATGCCATACACCAAAAGTGCTTCTAAATGGATTTGGAAGGACCAGGTAACCATCATTCTTCAATTTTGCAGGCAATACCTGTGTTCTCAGATTTACATCATCGAGATACAAATTGTTTTCCATATTGCCACTGAAGCGGAACATGACCTGGAACAAAGATTCTGTTGCACCAAGTGTTTTACCAAGATTCACTGAATCTCTTCTCCACTGTGAAGGCTGCGGAACAAAGTTTGACATTGATATCTGGAAGTTCGGATCGTTTACTGTTTGCAGATCTTCACCGTACTTTTTATAAACTGTAGTAAATGTATTACCACAATCTTTGGAAACTAATACAGTTAATGTATCCAATCGTGAGCCGGTTGTACCAGGCAATGTTTTTGTAATGTGTGCCACATTGAATGAAAGGAAAATGGAATCTATACCTGAATAACTATAGTTAGGCATTGCCAGGTCATCATACCGATCAACCGTCGTATTTGCAAAATCATTGAAGTATGCAGAACCAGCAGTTCTGTTACCTATCGAGGCATTGCGCTGCCATGTGATGTCGCCGTTTGGATTTACGATAGACCAGTTTGTTGGCGGAAATGTACCACTCGTAAATTCTTCAGTAACTGATCCGGGTAAAGGAAATATTTGAGTTACACTATATGGTTTCACTAATGCATCGTTGGTTGGATCCTGGTCTGCAACATTATTAGGTAATGTTGTAAATACATTGATCGAATGATTACCTACAGCTCCTAAATTAGCAATTGCCAATGTTACGGTTGCCGTTTGATTTCTTGCAAGGTTACCGGTCCAGTTAAACGTTGTAACCGGACCCGTTCCATCGACCTGGTAATTAATTTTTACAGATGTAAGATTTGTTTTTCCATAGTTTTTTATAACAACAACCGGAGCATCAGAGCTTATACAAATTTTTGCTGCAGGTTTATTTACAGCAATAACTCCTGCATCATTATTGAAGAATATTTTTTTATCGATATTAATATCATCCAAATGCATGTTATTTCCATATTGGTTGATCGCCCTGAACTGAACCATTATATTTCCTGATGGGATATAGGCGCTGAGATCAATTGATTTTCTTTTCCATTCATTAATATTTGTTGGGAAATACGCACTGGCTACGGTTGGTGTAGCGCCATCAGGAGCTACAAAAGCAGTATCGTTTCTTGCAGAATAAATAACCTGGAAGGACTGACCGCAATTTGTTGATATCATTACCTGGAAGAGATCAAATGGCAATCCGGGATAACCTCTATATGCGGCCCAGTAACTAACCCAAAGAGAATCGGCGGTACCAATTGCATACGGCGGCGTTCTTAGATCATCATTATCTGTTCCGAGTGAATAATTATAATGATCCATAGATGCTTTACCTGTACCACTGTGTTCAACACCCGTAGTAGTTCTTTGCCAGGTAATATTATTATCAGGATTATTTCTTATCCAACCTGCGGGGGGAAAGGTTGCGCTTTCAAATCCTTCAACCAAAGGCAAAGCAAGTCCCGCACCCTGGCTTCCCGAAATGATGAAGCAATCATCAGTTGGGTCTGTATCGGCAACTGTATTTGGAAGCGATGAACAAACTTGTATACTGTTTACACCCAATACAAGCGGAACAGCATTTAAAGGCACTACAACCGTACCGAGCGATGGAAGGTTACCCGTCCAATTAAATGTTTGTATAGTGGTACCATTTCTTAATACTGTTATTGTTGCTGAAGTAAGTGGATTTGACCCGGCATTTCTTAATGTAACACTTAAAGGAATAGTTGGATCACAAGTAACAAACCCTGCTGAAGGAGTATTAATAGCAGATATACTTGCGTTGTTTAATAATAATACTACCGGCACACAACCATTCGATGTTGCCAAACCTATGCGATCAGCAAAAGTGACAATCGCACTATTCATCCTTGTTGCCTGGTTTTGGGTAAAAAGAATCATACAAGCATCATCAGCATAATCCATATGATTTTGCCACATTACGCCAGGCGCAGTTGGTGAACAAGTATTTAATACTGGTGCTGGTGGGCAACCGAAGGTGGGAGCATCTGTTGGTGGAGTGTCGGCACAATTATCAGTTAATGTGCAAGTGGGGTTTCCTGAATTATTTGGACCCCATGGATGGTCAAGATCAAAATAATGACCGATCTCATGAACAGCGGTTTTGCCGCCATTGTATTCAGGAAAAAGATATGATGCGCCTGAACCGAATGCACGGTAATCATTTACAAATCCATTTCTCTGATCAGCCGGCGTAAATGTACCGGGCTTGAACGAATAACCAAGAACACCACCGCTCAACTGAACCACCCAAATATTAAGATACTTTGTAGGATCCCATGCAGCAATTTGAGTACTCGGATGTACTACATCAGAGAAAATATTATTGTTTATAATTCTCTCAATTCCATTTGTTGGTTGATTTGTAGGAGTACGTTGCGCCAAGCAAAAACGGATCTCGCTTCTTCCATAAGTTGTTCTAAACGGAGTATAGGTTCTCAGGCTATCAGTTGATGAGGCGGCTCCATACGCCCAATTCAATGTATCCAGTTGTCTGAAGACTGTTGCATTTGTTACAAGGTTCGGATCAGG
Organism: Bacteroidota bacterium; assembly: GCA_005882975.1. Lineage (GTDB taxonomy): Bacteria > Bacteroidota > Bacteroidia > Chitinophagales > Chitinophagaceae > VBAS01. The sequence goes on from VBAS01000118.1 coordinate 4,319, forward strand.
AAGACCGATATGTATAACAACAGGAACATTGATTATTGAATTTATTCTGTTTTGACGGTTATTAACTATCTGATCTAATTTTTCATTAAACATTTTTTGCTGTGCATCAAATCTTTGTTTTGCTAATGGATCCTGGGTAAATAATTTTTCCATCGCTTCATAAGTAGCGCAGGTACGAGAAGAAGGTCCGCTTGTACCAACAGGAATTTTTTGTTGGGCATTTATATTCGAAATATCAAAAAGTAAAATAAAAGTAAATACCAGGAAAGGGATTTTTTTCAAAACGGTATTGTTTATAGTTAAGAATAAGATCTTAGCTCTCAGATCGTAGCTACAAGTTTACTGAATAATACCCAAAATTGAAAAATTGTTTTTGTCTTTATCTGCAAATAATCAAGCTTTTAAAGTAAAATGATAAGCGGATTTTAATGTCTGTTCAACAGATATACAATGTCATGAAAAACCGACAAATGGAAATGATCAATTTTGAAAAATTGTAAGTTTTTCAGAACAAATACTGAAATGGTTATCTTCCGGAAATTTTATTATCAAATCAAAAAGTAATGAATCTTAAAATCCGGTTAACGTTAATGAGCTTTTTCCAATTTTTTGTTTGGGGAGCCTGGTTGTTGACGATAGGAACTTATTGCCTGAATGCAAAAGGATGGAGCTTTCCTGAATTTGGAGCGATATTCTCTACGCTGGCATTATCGTCATTGTTTATGCCTGCCCTTACAGGCATTATTGCTGATAAATGGATAAATGCGGAGAGACTCTATGGGATACTACATATTCTTTATGGGCTTGTATTATTTTATGTGCCAAAGGTTGATGACCCTGATACATTGTATTATGTAATCTTTGGTGCTATGATATGTTACATGCCAACTATTTCTTTGTCAAATTCTATTTCCTATACCATTTTGAAACGTGAGAATTACGATGTAATAAAGGTTTTTCCTCCAATAAGAGTTTTTGGAACGATAGGATTTATTGCTGCCATGTGGACGACAAATCTGTCAGGAAGCAAAGCCAACGGTAACCAGTTTTTAATTGCTGCTGTTGCCGCAATAGCATTGGGAATTTATTCTTTTACATTACCTAAATGTCCTCCACCAAAATCGATCTCAAAAGACGCTGGCATCATTGAACAGTTGGGTTTAAAAGCTTTTACTTTATTCGGGACTTATAAAATGGCGTTGTTCTTTATTTTCTCCATGATGTTAGGCGCCGCTTTGCAATTGACAAATATGTATGGGGATTCTTTTCTTTCCGGATTTGTGAATGTGCCTGAGTTTGCAAATTCATTTGTTGTAAAACGATCGACCATAATATTATCAATTTCACAGATGTCTGAAACATTATTTATTCTCGCTATTCCTTTTTTCTTAAGAAGGTTTGGGATTAAGAAGGTAATGTTGTTTTCAATGCTTGCCTGGGTACTCCGTTTTGGATTATTTGCATATGGTGATCCGTCACCGATCGGAACTTCATTGATCATTTTATCTTGCATCGTTTATGGAATGGCATTTGACTTCTTTAATATTTCGGGTTCATTATTTGTTGAAACCAACACAGATTCAAGTATACGGTCAAGTGCACAAGGATTGTTTATGATGATGACGAATGGTGTAGGCGCCTGGCTTGGGAGTATTATTAGCGGTTGGGTCATTGGTAAATATTTTATACTGCCCGATGGTAATAGTGATTGGCATGGCATATGGTTAACCTTCGCAGCGTATTCACTTGTAGTTGCAATATTCTTCACTATCTTTTTTAAACATAGGCATAATCCGAATAAATTGGTTGCAGTCCATCATTAAAATTTCAGAACTATTAAATAATAAAAAAACCCGTCTCGATTTGAAACGGGTTTTTATTTTACCAGCTTTCAAGTTAGATATGTGATTCGATCTTTTTTACAAAATTACCTTTTGGCTGAGCACCTACTAATTTATCAACTACCTGTCCATTTTTAAAAAACAGGATCGCAGGAATAGAAGTGATGCCATAATTCATGCTAATGTTTGGATTAACGTCCACATTTACTTTGCCCACGTTTATTTTGCCATCATATTCTTTTGCAAGGGAGTCAATTACTGGTCCGATAGCACGACATGGTCCACACCATTCAGCCCAAAAATCAACTACTGTTAACTTATCTGCGCTTAAAACTTCGTTCTGGAAGTTGCCATCTGTAAATTCTTTTGCCATAGTATTATTTCATTTATTATTATTAGAAGGGGAACAAAAATACGACCAAAATCTTTATTGGGAAAATATGACAAGACTGTGTGACTAACTTGTCATAAAAGAGGACGTAATCACGGTTCTATCATGCAAAATAGTCTGTAATAAGTGGTTTTTAATCCAGTAGCTTTTTTTAGAAAAAGATCAATTGCTTGTTACTTGAACATCCAGATCGGGATTGCCTTCGAGAAAATCAACCATTTCTTCGTTCATTTCAAAGCCGCTATCCATTGTCACAAGGCTGATCTTCAGGTTCTCTTTTGATTCAATAAGATTTACTCTTAAAGTAGATCTGCCCGGAAATTTTTTCACATTCTCCTCAAAAAAACTGATCAGGTTTGTAGAAATATTTTTTGGATGAACATCAATGATCAATTGTTTAGTAAGACTTCGTTTAATGGTTTCCACCATGGTAATGCCATTTATCTTGAATTCATATTCCGGTGTATTAAATCGCTGTTTGAAAAAACCTGTGATGAATAAGGAAGATCCTTGTAGCAGGAATGGCGTGAATTTCGCATAATCATCACCCCAAAGCACTAACTCAGTTTTACCAGAATAATCTTCCATAGTAAACGAACCGTACTTATTTCCTTTTCTGGAGATCTTATGATTGGCGTTTGTAACAAGTCCGACCAACCTGAACATCCGGTTTGAATTTGGTTGAAGTCCGACCGCTTCTTTGAATTCATTAAACTCCCCAACGGAAGTAATGCCATAGTGTTTTAATTCAAACTTATAATGATCGAGAGGATGGCCACTCAAAAATATGCCGGTTACTTCTTTCTCATGATCAAGCTGAACTATCAAAGGCCATGGATCACATTGCGGAAGAGTAGGAGTTCTTATTTCAACAGCTAATGGCAGATCACCAAATAAAGTATTTGTCGACGATGTGTTATTTTGCTGGTAAACCTGTCCGAAACGAATGATTTTTTCAAGACCTGTTGTTTGATCTTCGGGTATCGTATGAAAAAACTGTGCACGGTGATGTTCAGGAAAACATTCAAAAGCCCCTGCATATGCCAGGCTTTCCAATGTTCTTTTATTTACTGCACGTTGATTCACCCTTTTGATAAAATCAAAAATGTTTTTAAATGTTCCGTTCTTTTCTCTTTCGTCAATAATATTTTCGATAGCTGCTTCGCCACAACCTTTTAATCCGCCTAACCCAAATCGTATCTCACCTTTTTGATTTACTGCAAATCCTTTTTTTGATTCATTGATATCAGGACCGAGAACTTTAATGCCCATCCGTTTACATTCCTCCATAAAGAAGGTGATCTTTTCAATAGCACCTGCATGATTTAAAACTCCCGCCATGTATTCAGCAGGGTAGTGGCTTTTTAAATAAGCAGTTTGATATGCTACATAAGCATAACAGGTGGAATGTGATTTATTAAAAGCGTATTGAGCAAATGATTCCCAATCCGTCCAGATCTTTTGCAAAGTGTACTCACCATACCCTTTCTTCTTTGCATTGTCAATGAACTGGCTTTTCATTTTATCCAGCACTGACTTTTGCTTTTTACCCATCGCCTTACGCAATACATCCGCATCTCCTTTACTAAAGTCACCAAGTTTTTGTGATAATAACATCACCTGTTCCTGGTAAACAGTGATTCCATAAGTCTCTTTCAATATCTCTTCCATTTCCGGAAGATCATAAGCGATAGCTTCACGTCCATGTTTACGCTCAATAAAATTTGGAATGTAAGCAAGCGGACCCGGACGATACAATGCATTCATTGCAATAAGATCATCAAGCCTGTCGGGTTTTAATTCACGCAAATACTTTTGCATGCCAGGGCTTTCAAACTGGAACGTGCCGATCGTGTCACCGTGTTGATATAGCTTAAAAGTTTTATCATCATCAAGAGGAAGTTGATCAATGTCGATCTCCACTCCATGATTTTGTTTTATAAGTTCGAGAGCATCTTTAATAATAGTAAGCGTCTTTAAACCAAGAAAGTCCATCTTGATAACACCGGCATCTTCAATTATATTTCCTTCGATCTGTGTTACCCAGAGATCAGAATCTTTTGCAGTAGCAACTGGAATTAATTCAGTAAGGTCTTTCGGTGCAATGATAATACCAGCAGCATGAATACCCGTGTTGCGAACAGAGCCTTCCAAAATTTCAGCCTGGTGCAATACATCACTTTGTATCCCTTTGCTATTATAGATCTCCCTGAGTTTTTTTATCACTTCAATATCATCGGGTCCGACGCCATCTTTTTCCATCAATGATTTTTCACCATCCTTTGATGTAAGCGGCGCATGCAACACTCTTCTTAATTCTATGCCTGGCCGATCAGGAACCATTTTTGCCAAAGCATTTGCATCGGGTAGTGGCAGATCCATAACCCTGGCTACATCTTTAATACTCATCTTCGCTGCCATCGTACCATAAGTAATGATCTGTGCAACCTGGTTCTTTCCATATTTCTTTATAACATAATCAATTACTTTTTGCCTGCCCACATCATCAAAATCGGTATCGATATCCGGCATTGATTTACGATCAGGATTTAAAAACCTTTCAAAAAGTAAATTGTATTTGATCGGATCAATATTGGTAATGCCAATACAATAAGCTACCACACTTCCGGCGGCGGAACCACGACCGGGACCAACCAATACATCCATTTCTCTCCCGGCCCTGATAAAATCACTTACAATAAGAAAGTATCCGGCAAAACCCATTGTTTTAATGGTAAACAATTCAAATTCGATACGTTCCTTTATTTCATCAGTTAATTCAGAATAACGATTCTTTGCTCCTTCGTAAGTAATATGTTTTAAATATTCCCATTGATTCAATGAG
>VBAS01000391.1 GCA_005882975.1 Bacteroidota bacterium
TCAGTGCCGATAAAAAAAGATTCCCATTCAATCTTCCCTTGTTTCCATCTCTTCCTTTTTGATGTATTTCATAATACTGGCTGCCGTAAAGTGCTTCAAGAAATGTCATACTTTTTTAATTTAAATAAATAGTCTTTTATTCATTAAGCGGATAAACATTTTCGGGCTAAAGCCCTTTGCTGAGTCTTTGATTCACTAACCCCAGCCTTAAGGCTGGGGTTAACGCCAATATTCTTTTCTCTTGGGCTTTAGCCCTGCCAATTATCCAATAATGTTTTTTGATATTTGATTACATTCGTCAAATGAAGATAGCAATTATCAATGGCCCGAATCTTAACCTGCTCGGTAAAAGAGAAACAGATATTTATGGTAACAAGCCGTTCGATGTTTTTTTTAGTGAACTACAACATAAGTACCCGCATATTCATTTACACTATTTTCAAAGTAATGTAGAGGGAGAATTGATCAATGAACTACAAAAGATCGGTTTTGAGTTCGATGGAATTATTTTTAACCCGGGAGGATACACACATACTTCAGTTGCTATTGGCGATGCAATTGCTGCAATTAAAACACCCGTTATCGAAGTTCATATTTCTAATGTACATGCACGGGAAGATTTCAGAAAGCTTTCTCATATTTCAGGAAAATCGACAGGAAGCATTTTTGGCTTAGGACTAAAAGGTTATGAGCTTGCCTTAGAATGGTTCGTTGCGACTGCTGTGAAATGAGTCGTAATCATAAAACGTGTAACGATTCATCATATTAATTTGTGAGAGAAACGTTAACAGCTAATACTTTTTTTGGTTCCTCCTCTTCTTAGCTCATCTTTTAACATACCATAATAAAACTGTTGCCTGCTGTTTGCAATCTGTTGAATAAAGATTGTAAAACTTAAATCAGGAAGTATGAAAAAGATATTTACATTATCAATTCTCACTATTGGGCTTGTTATGTTTTTTACAGGATGTGTAAAGAATCGTGAGTATGCAGACGAAAGCTATTGGCTGACTAAAGAAAGAGGAGAAATAGTACTTAGTGATCCTTATTGCCAGTATTTTGTGGTAGAAACAAATAATGGCTATTCTATTCTTCGCTCCTATAATGGTTACAAACCGTATGAAGGTTCAACTGTCTACGGTAACTTCAGCAACTATGGTACAAGAGATTTTTATGACAGATCAAATGGAGTAGTTTATACCTCTGAAGTAATAGAATATTGGCTGACTTACTATGATGCTCAAAATGCTATTAACTATTATTGTTATTAATAGTTATTAATACGATTGATTTTCTGATGAAGATAGCCTTAACAAAGGATTAATTTTTATGTTGGCTATCATCATTCTTTTTTTTATAAGTTGTTTAGTTTGAATGTTTTCAATAACTAGCTTCCCATTTGGTTATCCTGATACGCCCCTCAACTTGATTTCTTGTCAATGCATAACGAGTATATTTTTACATCATGATCGCATTCAAAAAAACTCTTCGGTTCCTGCCAGGTTTCTTGCCTCAATAAATATTTTCTATTACGATCTGCCTTTTTGCTTGCACTTATACGATTGACCCATAAAAAATTTTTAAACAATTTTTTTTATAACTATTAAACTTTAAAACTATGAAAGAAGTAATGAGCAAAAACAAAGCAGTTATTATTGCAGTGATGGCTTTTATCAGCACATCATTTAGTAACCCGGTATCAGCAATGGATAAAAAAAGCGATCCTCCTGGTGTTGAGATCAAATATCTTGGCTTCCTGGATAAAAACCCTGTATTTGAGATCGTCTTCACCAATGTCCAGGTTGATAATTATTATGTCACCATTAAAGGTGAATCCGGGAATACATTGTATTCAGAAAAAATATCAGGTAAAAACATTTCCCGCAGGTATCGTATTGATACGGAAGAGGAAATTTCTGAAGGTGGTCTTCGTTTTGAAATAAGAACTGGAACCACTAATAAAACAGAAGTGTACACTGCAGGTATTAATGAAAATATCACAAGGGAAATGGCCGTAAACAAAATTCAATAAAAAATTATTGAGCAAAAAATTGTCCCGTCTTAGGCGGGACAATTTTTATCTTCAGATGCAGGAGAAAATTTTATTTTTTTGCCTTTTTTTGCACTTCATCGAGCTTAGCTACATAGAGACTGCGTCCATGTGTACCAAGTACTATTTCATTTTCTCTTTGTTGAATGGCTATATCATGAATGGGAACTGATTTTGGCAAGCCTTTATTCCACATCATAAAGCTATGTCCTTTATCAAAGCTTACATAAAGTCCGCCATCTGTGCCAATATAAAGTATGCTGTCATTTTTGGGATCCTCACGAATAACATTCACGGGTTCATTCGGAAGGTCTTTTCCAATCTGAGTCCATGTTTTCCCATAATCTTCACTAACATATACATAAGGAAGAAAATTGTCAATGCGATATCCGTTTAATGTTGCATACACTCTTCCTTCTTTATGTTGTGATGCGAGAACCCGGCTTACCCACAGGTTATTGGTCTGTAATTTGGAATTTGAAATTTGGGATTTGGATTTTTTGGCTGGAGCTATCATAGTTTGATTTAACTGCTCCCAATTATATCCGCCATCTTTTGTCACATGTATATTTCCATCATCGGTACCAACATAGATCAAACCAAATCTTGTTGGTGATTCAGAAATAGTAGTTAACGTGCCATAAGGAACGTCTCCTTCTTTTTTCCCATTGGTTAGATCCGGCGTCATTGTTATCATCGTATCGCCCTGGTTCATGCTACGGTGAAAATGATTGCTACCGAAATAAACTATATCAGGATTATGACTGCTTAATAAAATAGGAGACTGCCAGTTAAAACGATAAGGTAATTCACCTAATTCATGTCTTGGTGTGACCCGGCGATTGTTATCTCGATTATTATCTCTTGTTATCCTGTTTGTCCTTTGATAATTTCCAAATTGTGAACCATAATAAAATGTAGCATTATCCCTGGTGTCTATTTGTACCTGCATTCCATCTCCTCCTCCAACATTTACTTCAGTACCACCGCCCGTTTGTCCAAGGCCGCCTCCAAATTGATTTCTGCCTCCCGTTTGTGATGGCACATACCAAACTCCATTATCCTGTAATCCGCCATACACGTTGTAGGGCTTTGCATTGTCGGTAGCGATGTTATAAAATTGTCCAACTGGCGGTGTATTTGCTTTGAACCAAACCTCACCATCATCATAAGTAATGTTCACACCACCATCATTACCATTAATAAGATGAGAATCTTTTTTAGGATCCACCCACAATGCATGATGATCTGAATGCACATTATTTTTATCTATGTTCTTCCAGGTTTTTCCTCCATCAATGGATTCCA
>VBAS01000119.1:0-18090 GCA_005882975.1 Bacteroidota bacterium
TTGGTAAGTTTCTTCAACTCTTCTTTGATCCTATCAACTTCACCACCACCTTTACCGATAATAATACCAGGTTTAGATGTGTGAATGGTAACTATCAGTTTACCCAGTGTTCTTTCAATAACAATTTTTGAAATACCACCTTTGTTGATACGGGCATTCAGGTAAGTTCTGATCCTGTTGTCTTCAATCAGCTTATGGGCATAATCTTTTTTACTGCCATACCAGTTGGATTCCCAACCGCGGATGATGCCTAACCTGTTACCAATTGGATTTGCTTTCTGACCCATGTTATTTTTTTAATTTCTTCCGAACTATTCGGAATTATTTAGATTTTTTAGTTGTCTTTTTTGTTTCGCCTTCTTCTTTTGGAGCAGCTTTTTTAGTTGCTTTCTTTTTTGGTTTTACTTCTACTCCAGAAACTGCTTCCAGATCACTTGCTATTTCTTCAACTTCCTTCTTGTGCTCTTCTGTTATTACTTGTTTGATCAACTCTTCTGTTACTACCGGAGGATAATCTACAACCACAGTAACATGGTTACTTCTTTTACGAACACGATACCCTCTGCCTTGTGGTGCAGGACGCATACGCTTCAATGTTCTTCCACCATCAACCATGATCGTTTTTATAGTCAACTCATTTACATCACCACCTTCATTTTTTTGTTTCCAGTTGTTGACTGCACTAAGTACCAGCTTACGCAAAGGCACAGCCGGATGCTTAGGATTATGTTCAAGTATTGCTAATACTTTATCTACTTTTTTACCACGGATCAAATCAACCAGCAAACGCATTTTGCGTGGCGACGTTGGGTAATTGTTGAGTTTTGCTAATGCTTCCATTTTTTAATTTTTAGTTCCGAGTTCGTAGTTCAGAGTCGGAATCCGAACTATTGACTCTTGACTATTTATGCTGCTTCTACTTTCTTACTTGAGTGTCCTTTGAACTGGCGGGTTGGTGCAAATTCACCCAACTTATGACCCACCATGAATTCAGTTACATATACAGGAATAAATTTATTTCCGTTATGCACTGCCAGAGTGTGTCCTACAAAATCAGGAGTGATGGTTGAACGTCTGCTCCAGGTTTTGATAACACTCTTCTTAGATTTTCCTTCATTTATAGCAAGCACCTTTTTTTCGAGATGTGTTGCTACATAAGGACCTTTTTTAATTGAACGTGCCATTTGTTCTTTTTAAAATTTTATTTATTGGCTTCGAGATATTCCCGAAGCTGCTTTATTTCGACAACTTACTGCCGTCCTTTCTTTGAATTATATGCTTATCGCTTCCTTTACCCTTCGTTCTAGTTTTCAAACCTCTTGAATACTGACCATTCCTGCTACGAGGCTGACCACCTGAAGCTTTTCCTTCACCACCACCCATTGGGTGATCAACTGGATTCATTGCAACACCACGGTTACGTGGACGAATGCCTCTCCACCTGTTACGACCAGCTTTACCCATACTTTGCAAAGCATGATCGCTGTTACCAACAACACCAACTGTTGCATAGCAATTGATCAATACTTTTCTTAATTCACCGCTTGGCATTTTTAATATTGCGTACTTGTCTTCTTTGTTTGTCAACTGTGCTGAAGAACCTGCACTTCTTGCGATCTTTCCTCCCTGGCCTGGTTGCATTTCGATATTATGTACCATCGTACCAAGAGGCATATTCTTTAACAATAAGGCGTTTCCAATTTCAGGGGCAACATTATCGCCACTTGATATTGTCATTCCAACTTGTAAACCCTGTGGTGCTATCATATATCTTTTTTCACCATCAGTATATTCAACTAAAGCGATAAAAGATGTACGGTTTGGATCATACTCAACTGTTCTTACAGTTGCGTCCATGTCTTTTTTATTTCTTTTGAAATCGATAATACGATACTTCTTTTTGTGTCCACCACCGATATAACGCATCGTCATATGACCAGATGTGTTACGACCGCCAGTTCTTTTCTTAGTTTCTACCAGACTTTTTTCAGGAACATTGGTCGTAACCTCAGCATAAGCATTGCCGATTCTCCATCTTGTTCCCGCTGTTACCGGTTTAAATTTTTTAAGTGCCATTTCTTATTTTTTTATCAGCGAAATTCTCAGCTTCGCCAGCTATAATTTAAATATTGGAATACAGATCAATTGTTTCACCTGAAGCAATTGTTACAAATGCTTTTTTATATGATGATTTTTGACCAGCTATAAAACCAGCTTTCGTATAACGGGTTTTACTTTTTGCCGGTGCTACAACTGTATTTACATCAGTAACCGTTACACCATAAAAATTTTCCACGGCTCTTTTTATCTCAAGTTTGTTGGCTTTTTTGTCAACACGGAAAGCATAACGACGCAGTTTCTCTTGCTGGTTATTTGCTTTTTCGCTTAAGATCGGCTTTATCAATACATCTGAAAGTTTCATTGCTCGAATTTTAATAATTTATATTATGCTTCGGTCTCAGTTTCTGTTTCAGTAAAAACTTTCGCAGCTGATTCAGTTAATACTAACACGTCAGCATTTACCAGGTCATACGTATTCATGTCACTCAATAATGTTCCTGTTACAAATGGAACATTTCGGTAGCTCAGGTATACATTATCATTATACTCCGGCATTACAAATAATGCTTTTTTACCATATACCTCCAGGTTGGTAAGCATATCAGTAAAGCTTTTTGTTTTTGGAGTATCCAAAGACATATCTTCTACAACTACGATCGCATTATCTTTTGCTTTGAAAGAAAGCGCAGAAATTTTTGCGAGATCTTTTACTTTACGATTCAACTTGATATCGTAACCATGGGGCTTAGGGCCAAATACAGTACCACCACCTTTATATAATGGGTTACGAATATTTCCTTTACGGCTACCACCAGTGCCTTTTTGACGATGAAGTTTGCGGCTTGCACCATGTACTTCAGCACGGGTTTTCACTTTGTGTGTTCCCTGGCGCTGTGCAGCGAGGTATTGCTTTACGGCAAGATAAACGACATGCTGATTAGGTTCTACGCCAAAAATATCATCTGGCAATTCAACCTTTCTGCCTGTTTTCTCCCCGTCTATTTTTAAAACTTCTACTTGCATCTTATTTATTTTTTAGAGATACCTAAGCATCCCGCATAAATTATTTTTGAATCAAAACAATTGAACCGTTATGACCAGGAACTGATCCGCTAACCAGGATATAATTTTTCTCAGCAAAAATTTTAACCACTTTCAATCCTTTCATTTTTACTCTGTCACTTCCCATACGGCCACCCATTTTCATTCCTTTCATTACACGGCTCGCATCAGAAGAGTTACCCAAAGAACCCGGAGCTCTCTGACGGTCATGTTGACCGTGAGATTGCTGGCCTACACCATGGAAGCCATGACGTTTAACTACGCCCTGGAAACCCTTTCCTTTTGTAGTACCAATAACTTCAACCTTGTCACCTTCAGCGAAGATGTCAACAGTTACAGTTTCACCAATATTTTTTTCAAGAGAAGTGTTGCGGAATTCTTTAGAGAATTTTTTGGGAGAAGTGCTTGCTTTAGCGAAGTGATTTTTTTCAGCAAGAGTAGAGTGCTTATCATTCTTATCACCAAAAGAAAGCTGGAGAGCTTCGTAGCCATCAGTCTCTTTTGTTCTTACTTGTGTAACTACACAAGGACCGGCTTCGATGATCGTGCAGGCAGTTTGTTTACCCGAGGGATCGAAAATGCTGGTCATTCCAACTTTTTTCCCAATAATACCTTTCATGTTTGTTCAATTTGTGCCTGCAGGATTATTGGGACATACACTTGTTTCGTGAGACACGAACCAAGGCGTCAATCCCCGTTTGCCACCGACCTTTTCTTTTTGTTCAGAAGTACCGGCAGTAAACAAACCCTGAATGGCTTGTTTTTATTTAGAACCAGGATTTTCTTGATCTCAAATGATTAATAAGAAATCATCCCGGCGAATTCAGAGCTGCTTTATTTCCTTCGGAAGTTGGCAGATGAAAAATTATTTTATTAAAAAGAGCTTTTTATTTTTTTCCTCATGATACTTGGTAATCCTTAGAATCATGGTTGTTTTTCTACGCTTTGATCTCAACCTCTACCCCACTTGGCAGATCCAACTTACTTAAAGCATCAACCGTACGGCTTGAAGAAGTGTAAATATCCAACAGCCGCTTATGCGTTGCCAATTGGAATTGTTCACGACTTTTTTTGTTTACGTGTGGCGAACGCAACACAGTAAATATTTTCTTGCGTGTAGGTAAAGGAATAGGTCCAGTTACTACCGCGCCAGTGCTACGCACTGTCTTTACGATCTTCTCGGCAGATTTATCTACCAGGTTATGATCGTAAGACTGTAATTTGATTCTGATTCTCTGCGACATGAGTAAAATTCCCCATTTGAATTTGGGAGCGCAAAGATAGGGGGATGATGCTTATCAGGCAAAGTTTTGGAAAAGAATTTTTTATTCAGATCTCTTATAAGGTAATCCCCACAAAAAACTGCCAAGCCTGGCTTCTCCATTTGTCCTGGTTATCGATTCCGTTGAGATCAGTCAAGCCGATCTCATACCGTGTGCCGATATGAAATAGAGGTAGTTGTAACATAATCCCACCTAATACTGAAAACTCGCCTTTTTTGAAAACATCGTGAGAAGAATTTACGCTGTCCACATTCTCGTTTAAAAGCATGCCCCATTGAGGACCAAGTTGAAGTTTGACTCTTTGAGATGGACCAATGTCGATGTTTAACAATCCTGCAAATTTTAAATAGTCAAGCTTTGCCTTTTTCTGATCACCTCCAAAAAATAAGTCATCATAGACCACTGTTATGTCGTTCGTTTGTTCTGCTGTTGTCTGAACAAAATTTATTTCCGGTTGAAGCCCGAACTTTCTGGTAAGATTAATTTGAATGAAGCCTCCCAATGCGTAATTGTAATTAAACTCATCTTTAAACGATTTGCCTTCGATCTTATTAAGATTAACCCCACCCTTGAATCCCAAGCGAAACAGTGATTCTGTTTCTGAAGGATCTTTCTTCCTTTTCTGTGAATAAGCATTTAAACAAAGCGCAGTTAATAATAAAGAAAGGACCAGGGTTTTCATCATTGATTTGATTTTGGAAATAACGAACTCCAAATTGTTCTGGTATTTAAAAAACATCTTTCTACTAATGATGCTAATCAGATTCACATAAATTAACATTATTCTGTTAAGTTCCTTAACATCTTTCCGGTTTGGTGTTACACCTTCAAAAAATCATGCCGATGTGTATTCAGTACATCATTAAAATTTACCATTGATTTTATTCAGTTACCACTCATCTATAGTGCTTACCCGTTAGTGGTATGTATTAACCATAATTAACCCCTAACAGTTGTTTTTCACATGATTATGCTATCAGTGTTCGGTAACTTTCGTAGCATATTTGCGTCATACAATTCATGATAACAAACAAACCAAACCAAACCATGAAACAGGAACAGCGATACAACATTTTTAGAAGAACCCACAAAGGGTTACGCAGTATGTTGTTTGAGGCGGGAGCGAAGATTCAGCAAACCGATTTTACCAAGAGCAAAGAGGCAAATGCAGCTATTGATGCTATAAAACAATCAACCCGTTCTTTTCTATATCATTTAAGCAAAGAGGATAAGATCATTTATCATTCAGTGGTTTTGTATGCGCCGTATATAGTTGCAATGATCGAACAAACCAATTTAAAAGACCAGTTGTTGGCTGAATCTATTAATAACATAATTGATCAGCAAAGTAAGCAGGATGCAAAAAATGAAGCGATCGCATTTGCTCACCAGTTGCAAGCTGCATTCTTTGAATTTACAGCCGCCGTTTTGCAGCATATGAATAAAGAAGAAACAGTGATCAATGAAATATTATGGTCAAATTATTCGGACACGGAGTTAGTAGGAATGGAAGTGGAAATAATGAAACAGTCAGCTGCATCAGATTGTGCATGGTATACCGGTAAAATATTGAAAGTGCTTAGCAACCGTGAAATTTTAATGTGGGTCGATATAATAAAAGAACATGCTTCTCCTTTTATGCTTAAAAAATTGATCTCAACTGCACGGATCGTCTTGCCAATAGATCGCTGGCAAATGATCAGGGGGAAATTCATGTTACCTAAAGAATTAGCGAATAAAGCCGCTGCCTGATTTTAATAGAAACAAAAAAGCCGCTTCAATAAGAGCGGCTTTTTGTTTTTGTAGAGATGAAAATCAAACAAGACCTTCATTAATTGCTTTAAGGACCGCTTCTGTTTTAGAATTGACATGAAGCTTTTCATAAATGCGGCGAATATGAGATCGTACAGTATCAATACTGATAAACAATTCAGATGCGATGGCTTTATAACTATAGCCGCTAACAAGTCCTTTTACGATCTGTAATTCTCTTTCTGATAAATTATAATCCTCTTTATGCGCCTTTGGCTGCGACTGAAAATACTGTAAGACCTTTCTTGCAACATTCGCTGTCATTGGAGAGCCGCCTTTATTTACATCAAATATTGACTCTATAATTTCTGATGGAGAAGTATGTTTTAATAAATAACCGCTGGCGCCGTTGCGAATGGCGTTAAATATTCTTTCTTCATTATCAAAAACGGTAAGCATGATCACTTGCGTTTTTGGAGAAACGGCTTTCACGATGGCGACAGCATCAATGCCGTTTGTACCAGGCATATCAATATCCATCAATATCACATCAGGCTTTAATTCTTCCGTATCTGTTTTCACTGTATCAGCATTGCTAAAAGTTGCTAACAGGTCCAATTGGGGTGTAGATTGAATAAGAAATGAAATGCCTTCTCTTAGGTTAGCGTTGTCTTCGTAATAGATCACTTTGATTTTATCTTCCATATCCTAAAGTTAGCAACAGCAATTACAAACTGCATAACATAATCATGCTAATTATTTATCGGTAAGTAAACTCTTCTTCAATACCATCATCAGGTTTATACATGTCCCTTTTCCAGGTTCTGATTTAATGTCGATCTGCCCTCCTATTTCTTTTGCTCTTTTCTCAAGATTATTGAGCCCGTTACCTCTTTTAATTTTATCGATATCAAAACCTTTTCCATTATCGCTAATTTCCATTTTCAGAAAACGGCTTTTCAGATTAAGATGCAGATCAATTTGCGAAGCTTCCGCATATTTTACCGCGTTGTTCAAAGATTCTTTGAAAATGAGATAGAGATTTCTTCTTTGATCCAAAGTAAGCCTGGAGGCTTTGAAGCTTTGTGATACAATAGTATTAAACCTTATATCCTTTGCATCGCAGACACGGAGACCAAATTCCCTCATTCTTGACACAAGATCATCTTCCAGCGTATCATTATCGTTTCGAATGGTCCAGATTATATCCTGCATATTTTCTGAAAGCGACGTTGCATTATTGCTGATCCGATCCAACAACTGAACTGTCTCTGGTTTTTCTTCTATCTGTTTTTTTGCCACATCGCTAAAAATGCGGATGCTGCTTAATGTTGAGCCCATATCGTCATGCAGATCCGTAGCAATTCGATTGCGTATTTTCTCCAATCTTTTTCGGTGCTGCACCCGATATGCATAAATGATAAAAAATATAATTGCAGCCAATAAAACAAATAGCAACTTGAACCATATGGTTTGTTGAAAAGGGGGAATTACTTTGATCGTATAAATAGTTTCCTTACTCCATACACCATCATTGTTGCTTGCTTTCACATGCAACCGGTGTGTGCCGCCATCCATGTTCATTAGACTAATAGTTCTATCGCTGGTATATCTCCATGCTGAATCGTATCCTTCCAACAAAAAAGCAAATTTGTTTTTTAATGCTTGGCTGTAATTCATTGCAGAAAATTCGATCACTATATCCCGTTCACCTGGCTTAATGATAATTTTATTATTCTCATCAAAGGTCCTAAGCTGACCTTTTACATTTAATCGGGATACCAAAACCACTGGAGGTTTTTTATTGAATGCAATGTTACCAGTGTTTATACTGTTGATAGCACCATTGAAACCCAGAAACAATTCCCCTTCGTCACTCATATAAAAACCATCAGCGATCTTATTATTAAACAAGCCATCGTTTTTATCAAAATAATCAAAGTGTCCTGTCTTTGGATCAAGACGATGGAGTTTGTTATCAGTTGACAACCATAAAAATCCATAAGGATCTTCTGCTATTGCATAAGCAGCAGACGCATTATAGCCTGTTTTATCATTATATAGATCTAATATTTCTCCCTGCTTGTCAAGCTTTGCCAAATAACCTACACCCGATAACCAGATATGCTGTGATCTGTCAATATACAAGGCTCCGACTTCATCATCTGGTAACTTTTTATTTTTTCTGACCGCATTAGTAAAAAGTATCAATTCATTTTTAACCGGATCAATTCTTCCTAATCCTTTTCCAGATGAGAACCATATGTATCCTTCTGCATCTTCCCTGATATTTAAGGGATATATTTTTTGCAACGATGGAATACGGTTCCACCAGTTAATGATCGAATCTCCTTTTCTATCATATGAAAACAAGCCCTGGTAAGTGGAAAACCACATGTTAGATTTAGAATCTTCAGAAATAAACGTGACGTTGAATCTTTCTTTTTTATCAGGGAAAAAATCAACGAAGTGACGTATGAATTTATTTGTTCTTGGATCAAATACTTGCACTCCCTGCCCATGCCCGATCCAGATCATTCCATCTTTTGCCTGCAACATGGAAAATATACCGGCCTCTTTAATTCCTTTTGCCTGTACGTAATTATCATCCACAGTTAATTTACTCCTGTTCCATTTATATAAACCACCGATCCAAACGCTTACCCACCAGGTGTTGCCTGTTGTATCTGTTTTATCGTATACAAATCCGCTTGTAAAAAAATACTGTGAGTTGGTATATTCATTTTTATCCTGCCAAATACGATAGCGGTGAAAACGAATCGCATGGGGATCATACTTCTCCAACCCATTCTCTGTACCTAGCCATACAATTCCTGAAATAGTATCACGAAGTACGAATACAGTTTGACCAAGATTATGTGTGTATTTATCTCTCGGATCATTCTTAAAATAAAAGAATTTTTTTTCGGATGTATCATAAGCCATTAGTCCGTAAGCTCCACCACCACACCACATAAATGATTTGCCCTGCTCATCCTTATCAAATTCAAAAGCGGTCAATGACTCCGGTGCCGTTTCTTTTTTTTCCAACTCCTGCTTGCTTTCATTCCAAACATAAAATCCATGTGCCCATGTTGCCATCCACAATTGCCCGTTAGCATCTTCTTTTACTGAACCGCAAAGAATATCAGAGTTACGATGTGACCAATCAAAACCGATCAGGTACCTGAACTTTTCTGTTTTAGGATCAAATAAATATTTTGCCCTGCCAATGGATAACCATACCCGGTTCTTGCTGTCTACCTGTGATGAATTACCATGGAAACGAGTTGCAGGCAACGGATATCTTTTCCATTTAAATGTTTCCTGGTTCACCGCATACAAATATTCATTTGCAATGAACCACCCAATACCATTGTTATCGAATTCACCATACATTACGTCATATCGGGAATAATTATCTGAGCTATCTTTAAGATCGATCCTGTCGATTTTTAAGGTTCGTGTATTGAGTCTGCACAATCCATTATTTGTAGCAATCCATAAATAACCTTTTTTGTCAAGTGTAGTGCCCGCAATATAATTTCCGGAGATCGATTGTTCACTATTGGGATTATTGCGAAGAATTTTGAAAGAAATGCCGTCAAACCGGTTTAAGCCATTAGCTGTTCCGATCCATAGAAAACCATCCTGGTCTTTGGTAAGGCAAATAACACTTTCATGCGAAAGGCCATTATCTGTTGTAAATTGTTCAAAAGAAAAATTAAAACGTTGGGCATTCGCTTTTTGATAAAGCAAAAAGGAGATTATGATAAAAAGAAAAATATTGCGAACAGATCTTATCATGAAGTAGTTACAATCTACTAAACTTTTATAAAAGATATTTACATGTAATATTTTGCAAGCAACTGTTTATCGACCTTTCTTTTTATTGCAAGTTTGTAAAGCCAATTTAATAAAGGTTGCAACCACGATAGGAACCCGGGAACATTTGAACCTGAAGCAACCGATAAATAACCACGGACCAGCCAATTTACAGGCAATCCTTGTTTATTTACTTTTCTATCTCTTGCAAGTCCATTCAAAACTGATACCAGCAATTGATATCCGATATTGCCTGGCTGTATCACAACTTTAAATTTTACATCATCACCGCTTTCATTAAAATACCGGTGAACAGTTTTTACCGGAATAAGCAGGTAATCTCCTTTATGCAAAGTTTTGATCTCTTTTCCAACTTGCATTTTCAATTCACCTTCCAGCACTTCATAATATTCTGAGAACTCAAAATGATAATGAAGCGGGATCCTCCCCCTGTCTTTTAAAGTTATTTCTGCCACTGTTCTTGTTCCATTGGTCTCTTCGCAAAGCTCTTTGAAATCGATCCTGTTTTGAAGCACCGGATTATCGTGTATTCTATTTTTCATGTAAAAAACTTAATACAAAGTTCAATACATAATAACTGTTTTCATTAGCATAACAATGTGAAAAAAAAGCCCCGTAAAACCGGGGCCACACAAAATTGTAACAACTCATCAATTGTCATAGTTGGTTAAGGTCATGGCGAAAAATCATTGGTAGAGGTAACTGGCAAACAATATAAGGTCAGGATAAACGTCTTTCTGTGACCTTTCCACCGGTTCATTTTTAATCACGTGAATATGTTCTGCATGCGTTCCTCCCAATATTATTATTGTGTTGATCACAACCATTAAAAATATCTTTATGATTTTGTAATGTTTCATTTAAAAAAATTGATAGAACAAATATGGTTTATTGCATAAGCCTTTTCAATAGCATGTTAATGCGGATTTTTGCCTGAAATGTTTGCAAGTTTTTGCATGAAGAGCATAACCATGTTAATACATTCGTTAGTATTCATATTATGCAGGTCATTTATCTAGAATAATTAAAACCTTTTATCGGCCTTAATACGATTACCTTTGCCGAAAATTTTAAAGTCTCATGATCACATTCGAAGGGTTAGGATTAGATCCAAAATTGATCCAGGCAACTGATGCATTAGGATTCAAAAACCCTACACCTATACAGGAAAAAGCTATCCCGGTTTTATTAAGTGGAACAAAAGACCTTGTTGGCCTTGCACAAACAGGCACCGGCAAAACAGCCGCATTTGGTTTACCACTTCTTCAATTAGTAGAAAGCAAAGACAGGTTTCCGCAAGCACTTATTGTTTGTCCTACAAGAGAACTTTGTATGCAGATAGTAAATGAAATGGACCTTTTCAAAAAATTTGTTACTGGAATGAATGTACTCGCTGTTTATGGCGGTACACCTATTGGGGCACAAATAAGAGAATTGAAAAGAGGAGTGCAAATAGTAGTAGCAACACCCGGTCGCTTAATTGATCTGATAGAAAGAAAAGCTATTAACCTGGAAAAAATAAAATATGTGGTACTCGATGAGGCAGATGAAATGCTGAATATGGGTTTCCAGGATGATATTGAATTTATTTTAAAGAACACGCCTAATCGTGAAAGTACATGGCTCTTCAGCGCTACTATGCCTGCAGAAATAAAAAGGGTAAGTAAGAAATACATGAAGACTCCTGTGGAGATCACGGTTGGCAAAATGAATACGGCAAGTAAGAATATAGATCATCAATATTATGTTGCCTCGTCGCATCATCGTTATGAAGCATTAAAGCGTTTGATCGATTTCAATCCCGGCATTTATGGATTGATCTTTACAAGAACAAAAGCCGATGCACAAAAGATCGCGGAAAAATTAACAAGAGAAGGTTACGATATTGATGCATTACACGGCGACCTGACGCAAGGACAACGTGATAAAGTGATGGGTGAGTTTCGTGAAAAAACCTTACAACTATTGATAGCAACAGATGTTGCCGCAAGAGGAATTGATGTACAGGGTATCACTCATGTTATCAACTTTGAATTGCCTGATGATATTGAAGTATACACACATCGTAGCGGAAGAACTGGTCGTGCAGGTAAGACCGGGGTTTGTATGAGCATCGTAAGCAGTCGCGAAGTTGGAAGAATAAAACAAATTGAAAGACTGGTGCAGGTTCCGTTTCATAAAGTTGATATACCATCAGGTAAAGATGTTTGCCGTAAACAATTTTCTTCCTGTATGGATAAGTTGATGCAGACAGATATCAGTCATGGTGATTATGAGACATATTTACCTGCATTACAAGAAAAGTTTGCAGCGGTAACGAAAGAGGAAATTTTAAAACGAGTGGCAGCAATGGAATTTGATCGTTTTCTTAAATACTATGAGAACGCAGAGGATTTGAATACGAGAGAAGGCGTTCGCGACAGAATAAGAGAGCCAAGAAGGGAAAATGGTACAAGAGAAAGAGAAGTACATCGTGATACAAGGGGAAGAAAATTCAGTGGCGGCAATGACTTCGCAAGATTGTTTGTGAATCTTGGAACAAAAGATGGTTTTTACAAAGCAAGTTTTTTACAATTCATCCTTGACATGAGTGAATTGCAAAAAGAAGTTCTTGGCAGAATTGATATGAAAGAAATGAATAGCTGGATAGAAATAGATAAGAAGGCTGCCAGTCAAATGATACGTTCTATCGACGGTAAAAAATTCAAAGGAAGAAAGATAAGGATGAATGATGCCAATAGCAGGTGATATTCTTACCTGTAAACTTTACAGAAATCAAAGCTTTTTGATCTTCAAACTAAGGGTCGCAAATCCTCCGACTTCAACGTGTTCGACCGTAAAAGAATGCTTGCCATCTAATGCAAGCTTTATTGTTTTATGTGGCGATTCATCAAATTTATATAAAGATGGATCCCATTCGTTAATTACCAATTTACCGTCCACATACACTCTTACTGCATCATCCCATGTAACTCCTAATTCATAATTACCTTTTTCAAAAACTCCCGAACCACTTGCTGTAGTGACGAATTGAGGATGGTCACCTTCTTCTGTTTTTATACCTCCCCACCAGGCATAATCAAGTTTGGTTGTTTTTTCCTCCTTTATGGGAGCAAACTTTGCAGTTGGTGGAAAAATTAATCCTGTCTTAATTGGATCGTGCATTTTAAAATCATAAGCATACCAGAGCACATCGAAATCAATTGGCTGAAAGAATTTTTTAAATGAAAAAGTATATGGTTTGCCTGCAGCAACGTTTTCTCCAAAAGTTGCAGTAATCGCTGAGCCGATGTATTCAAGCTCGATCAAAATATCAGTTCGGGTATCGGCAGTTTTTACAGCAGTGATCGTTGCAGGAAATGTTCCATTCATTAAAGAAATATCTTTTACTCCTTTAAATCTTTTGATCTTCCATTTTCCTTTTGGTCCTATCAGGTCAAATTTCATTACTCCGGTTGTATCTGTTGGATTTGTATTCCAAATGATGGGGCTGCGAAAATCATAAGGCCCCCATTCCGTCATCATGATGTTTTTTCTTCCTGCTAAAACTGAGTTCCCGGTAAATGCATTTTGTGGTGATGGGATATCAGGAACATATTCAGCGCTATCAACACTTAACTTCTGAGATATTTCTTCATCGAATGTGGTGTCGAATCCGATAACAGTAGAATCTATTTTAAAAAGCGTATCATATTCATTATAGATATTATCAAATACATTTAGCTTTTCACTCCTCGTAATGTTCATTACGATCGGATTGCTGTTAAAGTTGTTATTGACGATCGCATAATCCCTGCTTCTTGTATCACGATTTTTTGCATAACCCCAATCAGCAGGTTGTTCTTTTCTTGCCCACAGCCTGACCGCTTCTTTATTCTCGTAAAAAATATTATGATGGATCTCATTTTCTTGTCCATGTTCAATTGCGATTGCTATCTTGTTTTGACGAAATTGATTTCCTGCAATTACTGTATTGTAGCTATAACCACCCCATATACCATGATCACATTCAAATACTCTGTTTCCTGAAATTATATTTCTGCTAAACGTAACTTCAATCCCGTTCGTAGGGGCATAAGAAAAATCATTTCCCTGTAATACATTATCATTACAACCTCCTTTGCCGCTATCCATTGTTGTTTGCCCGGCCCAAAGAAAAAAGCCATCTCCCCCATGCGTCACTGAGTTCTTATAGAAAAGGTTATTATTACTCTGCTCATAGATCAAAATACCTGCACTATCCTGCCCACGATTATATACTCCATCACTATAACCCCGCACATTAAAGTTGATCTTATTATAAGCTATCGTATTAAAACTGCTGCGATACATAGCAATTCCCAATCCCGAATTAAATGAAAAATCATTGTTGTAAATTTTTCCTTTATTACAATTCGTCATCATTAAAACATTCTGTCCGCCGGTGACTTTTGTATTTTTAATTATTGGTGATTCACAATCCCGCAAATACATAGCAGCGCCATAACGCAACCATTCATTTTTTTCATTTTGATGATGGCTTAGCCAATCCGATATATCTTCCCTTTCCTGTGTACTGTTCAGATGCTGTCGATAATTATAACTGAAGTCACAATTTTCAATTGTAAGATTAATTATGCCTTTAGCCATTAAAGCAATCTTATACCCTCTTGCTTTTAAATTTTTGATCGTGATATTGCTTCCTGATCTTATTAAAACAGCGACACCAAAAAATTCATCGGGATTCTTTTTTAAATTACTTCCTTTCAATATGGCGTTATTAAAATCAACTGTTATATTATTTCCTTCAATAATTATTAAAGCCTCATTCATAGATGCTGATGCATCTAACTTATAAGTTTGTTTTTTAATCTTAACTGACTTAGAAATTTTCAGGCCCTTTGTAAGTAGCTTTTCTCCGAAGGAGTCCTTACGGACCTGGCTTTGACAATGAAGACATGCAGCGATAACCAGTGATAAAAGGATAATTTTTTTTGTCATCATTTTGAATTTACTTGCACCCGGTTTGATAAGTTTTAACCCTAAAATTATCCAACCTTTTCTGAAACGGAAAAAGAAATGACAGAAGCGGTTATTAAAAAAGAATCTCAAACAATGAAGGTGTTGAAGTTGCTGCTGAAGATCGCAGTCACCGTTCTTTGCTTCTGGTATATTTCCCGCAAAATTGATTTTACAAAAGCCAAAGATGCAGTGATGCAGGCTGACTGGTGGTGGCTGTTCTTATCAGTTGTTGCCTTTGCATTTTCAAAATTCCTCGCATCTTTCCGGTTAAATATCTATTTCAAGAATATCGGCATTTACCTTTCACAAAAAACAAATCTGAAGCTTTATTGGCTTGGGATGTTTTATAATTTGTTTTTACCAGGAGCGATCAGTGGTGATGCTTATAAAGTAGTCCTGCTGACAAGAAAATATGATGTGAGTTATAAAAAAATTACCGCCGCTGTTTTGCTTGATCGCTTTAGCGGTTTACTTGCACTGGGCTTGATACTTTCTGTTTACGGAGTAATAGTCTTAGACAAACAGCTTTATGATATCATATTGATAAGCGGATCAGTTTTATCAGTTGTGGCTCTTTACCTGGTGGTCAAATATCTATTCAAAGATTTTCTCCCAGGTTTCTGGCCCACTTTTTTTTGGGGGATAGCAGTACAAATTTTCCAGGTTGTTTGTGTCTATTGCATTTTGATCGGCCTACATCTCCCGCTTCATCAAAGTGAATGGATATTCATATTTCTTGTCGCCGCCGTCATCACAGTTATACCAATCTCACTTGGTGGCGGACTTGGTACAAGAGAAATTGTTTTTGTAAAAGGCGCAGAATATTTTCTACTTGATGTTCATGTAGCTCCTATTATCAGTATTCTCTTTTATCTTTCAAATGCATTATCTTCTGTGTGGGGTGTATATTTTATTTATCATGATCCATTGAAAGATGATTAATAAGTTGGATCATTAACTTTGCCGCAATAAATTTCTGTGCTTCAGCAAAATCAAAAATATTTCTGGCTTTTACTTGGCTTATCTGCATTGCTTTTATTTCCTGGTCTTGGTAAAACTCCTTTATGGATCTACGACGAAGTTCGAAATGCAGAATGTGCCAGGGAAATGTATCAACGTAACGACTGGATCGTTCCCACTTTTAACGGTGGTTTGCGAACATTGAAACCGCCACTGCATTATTATTTTATGTTCGGTGGTTTTAAAATTTTTGGATTTACAGAATGGGGGGCAAGATTTTTTTCAGCTGTGTCTGGTGTATTGACAATTTTCATTACCTATTTCTTTGTAAAAAAATATTCTTCACAAAGACAAGCATTCATCACATCGCTTGTTCTACTTACATCGACACATTTTCTTTTTGAATTCAGAATGTCTGTGCCCGATCCTTACCTGATTTTTTTAAACACAGCTTCAATTTTTACAGCGTATTTATTTTTTAAAGAGAAAAAAAAATACTGGCTTTGGCTGTGTGCAATCACAATGGGATTAGGAACCCTGGCAAAAGGACCTGTAGCCATCGCATTGGCCGGCGCTGCGATATTTATATGGTTGATCTGGGAAAAAAGAGTGAAAGAAATTTTTTCCTGGAAGATTCTTGTTGCGGGTATCATCATGCTGGTAGTTGCAGTTCCATGGTACATACTTGTAGATAAAGAAACCAATGGCGAATGGACAAAAGGATTTTTTTTACAACATAACTTAGGCCGTTTCTCCGAACCAATGGAAGGTCATGGAGAATAATTTTATTAGGACTATTACCGGCATCCATTTTTATAGGAGAATCATTTAGAAAGTTCAAAACCACTTTCAACAATTCTTTTTTAAGACTTGCACTTTCTGTTGTTGGAATTTTTGTAGTGTTCTATAGTATTAGCAGCACCAAACTTCCAAATTATGCAATGCCCTGCTATGCTTTTGTTGCAATATTACTTGGCAATTTTATAAACAAAGCATGGTCCAAAGGGACTCCTTCGGAGGAAGAAAATAAAGCTAGCGTATATCCTTTCATTATACTTCTTGTAATAAATATTGCTTTACCAATTGCCGCATATTTAGGAATAAAGAAAGAAGTGAATACAACAGGGATGGAAAACCTGGCAGCATTTCTTTTAACTCTCACCGGGGCAGCGATCATCGCATTTTATTTTATACTTAAAAATAATTTCAGAAAAGCAGTTGTCAGTACTTTTATTTTATATTCTTTGTTTCATGTACTTATGTTCAATTGGCTTTATCCCGCCATTTATAAACAAAACCCGATGTCAAAAACAATTGACATGGTAAAAAAATACGATCATATAGTTAGCTACCAAATCTTTCATCCTTCCTACACTTATTATTTACCCAACAGAGTTCCTGTCTTTAAAAACCTTGACTCCTTAAAAATTTATTTACAGGAAAACAAAGCCGCCGTTATCAGTCGGAAAAATTTTGCTGAAGAATTAAAGTCGATCGGATTGAAAGAAGAGTCATCTATTCACGATCTGTTCGAAGGAAATACAACAGTAATCTACTCAAATAAATAAATTTCTATAGATAATACCAGGGATTCCTTTTTGCAGCCCATATATACCTCCTGATGTTTCTCCAAAATGCAAGCACCAGGTAAATGATAACAGGCGAACCCATCGTGAGTATGGAAGCATAGATAAAAAACTGGCGGATCTTGCTGGTTGCAATGCCCAGCCTGAGACCTATGGCCGTACAAACGCCAAAGGCATTCCATTCAATGAAACTTTTGAATCTGTTCATGTTTACGAAATTAGATTTTTCAGGCAAATCATCCAATAACCTGTTATCAACATAGGTGTTTTTCGTACTTTCGCAACCCATACTTATTTTAGATTTCAGATTGCGGATTTAAGATTTACAATCTAGTTCTTCTTCCAATCTACAATCGAAAATCTTAAATCTTAAATCCTTCATCATGGTATTTGATCTCGAGCTCATCAAGAAACTTTATTCCGATCTTCCAGCTAAAGTTGAGGCTGCCCGAAAATTGGTCGGCAAGCCTTTAACTCTTACAGAGAAAATTTTATATGCACACTTATCCGGCCCTTTACCTGCTTCGCCTCATAACAGA
>VBAS01000119.1:18100-18400 GCA_005882975.1 Bacteroidota bacterium
ATGTAGACTTTGCACCTGATCGTGTTGCTATGCAAGATGCCACTGCACAAATGGCGTTACTGCAATTTATGACTTGTGGCCGCAATAAAGTCGCGGTTCCATCAACTGTTCATTGTGATCATTTGATACAGGCAAAAGTTGGCGCAAAAAAAGATCTTCAATTAGCGATTGAAACCAATCGTGAGGTATATGATTTCCTTGGTTCAATTTCTGATAAATACGGAATTGGTTTCTGGAAAGCCGGCGCGGGCATTATTCACCAGGTTGTGTTGGAGAACTATGCATTTCCAGGTGGTATGA
>VBAS01000120.1:0-4344 GCA_005882975.1 Bacteroidota bacterium
CGCCAAACCAAGATATTGCGTTTCTTTTAATGCATAAAAACCCGCCGTGGACGCAAACCAATACATTGTCCAGATCAACAGGCTATGAAAAATGAACCAGCCTTTATGTTCAAGATTATTGATACTTGAAAGACCATGTATAACATTTTTGACCGATCTTTTTATTCGGGCAATGATATCAATGTGGCCGAAACGTTTCAAAACAATATAAAACACAATAAAAAATAAAATGAGTCCACCTAATACGATCGTCAATTTTCTGATTGAAAGATTTCCTGTCTGGTCATAAAAGAATTGTTTGGCCAGACTTCTCATCATCTCTCCAAAAATATCGCCCTGCACTATAAGTGCTGAAATAAAAACTATAATAAGGCAAACAAGATCGACCGCTCTTTCAATTAGAATTGTACCTTATCAACCCTGAACTTCTCATATCTTGCCAACAGGCTGCATTTAAAAACTTCACCGAGCCTGGGTGCGCCGGAGTTTACAAGATAACCGATCATGACCGCCGCGAATACATTAAAATTAGACGGCTTATATCCGAGAGGTTCCATTAAAAGTTTCCAACGCATAGCCCTGCTGTAATGTGCGATCAATAAAAAAAGTATAACTGGAAAAATGACCCATTTGCGGCCACGTGCAACAGCATGTTTAATTTGTTCCCATTTTTCATAAGTAAGATGTCTTACAGAAAGCCAAACGAAAAAACCTCCAAGAGCTATGAAGAAAAGATATTTTAAAACTGTAAGAAATTTTGCTTTCATAAGATTAGAGGCACTATAGTTTATTACCTTCTTTTGGAAATACGATCCATGGTTTGAATTTTTTTGCTTCCTCAAAATCCATCGAAGCATAGGATATTATAACAACTACATCACCTACTATTCCTTTCCGTGCAGCAGGTCCATTCAAACAACAAATACCCGAGCCTTTTTTTCCGCGGATCACATAAGTTTCTAATCGTTCGCCGTTATTTACGTTTACCACCTGTACTTTTTCATTTTCGATAATATTCGCTGCATTCATCAGGTCTTCATCAATAGTAATGCTTCCTACATAATTCAGATTTGCGTCAGTGATCACTGCCCTATGGATCTTAGACTTTAATACTTCGATTTGCATATAAACAAAAATACATGATTGAGGTTAAAGGAAAAGTTATGTATTGATCACCATGTTATCAATTAACCTTACATCATTAAGGAATGCAGCGGCCAATGCAACAACTTTTTTTTTGCCATCCCAATTTTCAATTAACCCAAGTGTATCAGCATTTGCTATTTCAACATAATCGATCAGAAACCCTTTTTGTAAAAGCATTTCCTTTGCTTCATTTTTAATTTTATTTGTCTCGCCTGCTTTTAAATTCTCTTTTATATAACGCAAGGCTTTGGAAATAGTTGCCGCTTTTATTCTATCCTGCGGAAGCAACCGGGTATTGCGACTGCTCATGGCAAGCCCATCTTCTTCACGAAGAGTAGGGCAGATGTTAACCTTTATTTTATTCTTTAAACCCATTAGTTCAACTAATTTTTTTATCACCATGCATTGTTGGTAATCTTTTTGCCCGATATATAAATTATTCGGGAAAATTATTTCAAGCAATCTCCCCATTACCATGCAAACTCCCTGGAAATGTCCGGGACGAAATTTTCCTTCTAATACTGTCTCTAAAAAGCCAAGATCATAATGCGCCAGGTCATTTATTCCATTTGGATAAATATCTTCAACTGAAGGAATAAAAAGAACATCACAACCAGCTCCTTCAAACATCAAAATATCTTTTTCAAGCGTGACAGGATATTTTTTGAAATCTTCGGGATCGTTGAATTGAGTGGGATTAACAAAAATGCTGCAAACGACAATTTTGTTTTGTTTTTTTGCGGCATCAACCAAAGACAAATGTCCGGCATGAAGAGCACCCATTGTGGGAACAAACCCGATCTCGCCTTTCTCTTTTTTCTTTTTTTCGAGAAGATTATGTAAATCCTCCGGCTTTTTATAAATGATCATATTTAATTAGATGTCTTTCGAAAATCAAGTTCGGAATAAAAAGATTACCTTTGCGGCCATCCCGAAAAATCATTTTCCGGGATTTAATCAAATAAGGCTCAACGATGACAGCAAAGAAAAGAATATTATTTATTGCTAACGAAATGTCTCCATACCTGGAGCTTACTGAGTTTTCGGAAATAGTGAACAGATTGGCAATAAAATCAAACGATTCAGGCTTTGAAGTTCGGTGTATCATGCCCCGTTTTGGAGTTATAAATGAACGTCGCCATCGTCTACACGAGGTGGTTCGTCTTTCGGGCATCAATGTGTCGGTTGATAATGATGATCTTCCCTTGCAAATCAAAGTTGCTTCACTTCCCAACGCGAGGTTACAGATATATTTTCTTGACAATGAGGATCTGTTTAAAAGGAAATACATTTTTACTGATGAGAATGAAAAATGGTATGACGATAATGATCTTCGTACTATTTTCTTTTGTAAAGGTGCTCTTGAAACCGTTAAAAAATTTGGATGGCCTCCGGATATTATTCATTGCAGTGGCTGGATGACGGCATTGATACCCGTCTATCTTAAAACTGTTTACAAAAAAGAACCTGTATTTTCTCATAGCAAAGTAGTGTTTACCATCGGGCCCACAGTTTTCAAAGAAAAAATGGGTGCGCAATTTTTAAAGAAAGCATTGATACATCCATCTATAAAAGAAAAGGATCTTGAGCCATTCAAAGAAACAAATAATACAGCAATGTATCGTGGCGGCGCCACCTATGCCGATGCAATAACTTTTGGCGCAGAAAAGATCGAAAAGAAGTTACTGGATGAGTTCACCAAGGTTCGCGGTAAGAAAACATTACTGTATAATGCAGAGTCTGATTTAACAGACTATTTACAATTGTATAACGACCTTGCGGGCAAATAAAAATCTGATATCGATACGCTGTTTATCCCAAAAAAAACTCTTGTGACAATTAGATCTACTCGCTTTATACTGTTTTGCTTTTCGTTGTTTTTTATCACTACTTCCTGCAAAAGATTAAATGAGGCTACCGAGATCGGTGCGAATGTTATTCCCGGTGCCGATGGTGTAAATACATTTGATACTACGCTTACAAGTGTGCAGGCTTATAATCACATTTTCGATCCGCTTAAAGACTCGGTAAGAATTGGTCTTGTCAATGACCAGATACTTGGTAATATTTCAAATGATCCATTATTTGGTAAAACGAATGCCAAAATGTTTCTCCAGTTAAAACCCGAGCTTTATCCATGGAGTTTTTCAGGTATCTATAATAAGGACAGCTTACATATAGATTCCGTTGTGCTTGTACTTGGATGGAACGGCAACTATGGCGATACGAATACAACACAAAAAATAACCGTCAAAGAGATCGATCAATTTAGCGTTTTCAGAGTAGATTCTTTTTATACAATACGTGACCCCGGTCCTCCAACTACAACAGTACTGGGTACAAAAACTTTTCTCCCTTCGAGTTTAAAAGATTCTGTAAAAGCATTCCAGGATACAACGAGCGGTCAACTTAGAATACGTCTGGATAATAGTTTTGGACAAAGATTATTGAATTATGATACTGCCCATGCCTATGCCAATGATTCTGCATTTAATAGCTATTTTAAAGGCTTTGCAATAGAGGCGGATCAATCATTGGGCAATGCATTAATGGCATTTGGTATTTATAATAATCCCAAAACCAAACTCGCTATTTATTATCGTTACACAAAAGGAGGCGTAGATAACACCACCGTTAATTATTTTTTATTTAAGGCAGGATCATCAGCCAATCATAATTATGTAGAACGATTTGGATTTGCGGGCACACCGTTATTGGCCGCATCAAATACTGCTGGGGAAGATGATCTTGTATATATTATTAATACTCCTGGTAGCTACGCAACGATAAAAATTCCGGCACTGAAGGATCTGAGCAACAGGATAATTCACCGGGCTGAACTTATTGTAGAGGAAGTGTATTCACCCTCAGATAATACATTTATTCCTCCGGATGGTTTGATGCTTGATGTGTATGATTCCACTTTAGGTGATTATAAATTTATTCCTTACGATTTCAACCCAGACGCAAACGGGAATGTAAATCCATCCTTTGGTTTGTATGGACAAAAGACAGTTGATGGTGTTGGCAATCCTATAAAAGTTTGGAAATTCGATATAACAAGATATGTGCAAAATATTTTAACCAAACAGGAGCCGCTGCATGATTTCAGGTTATTTACAACCCAGTCTCAAGTTGAAAGGTTACAAGCAAGTGTGTTAACCAATACGGGAGGATACAGGTTTGCCAGCGTAAATG
>VBAS01000120.1:4365-14164 GCA_005882975.1 Bacteroidota bacterium
AATCAAAGATATGTTTTCGGCAGAGTGAGAGTAGGCGGGGGCAATCATGTTAATCAAAAAATGCGATTGAGACTCGTGTATTCAAAAATTTAGTGGATAATATAAAAATGTTGAATTTATCAGGATGCTATCTTTGCACCCGTTAAGCCCCATGCTGAAGAGGGGCTTTTGAATTTCCTTCTGCTCCATAGCGGACCAAATGCACAAGAGTGCGACGCAAGAAAAGCTAAATGGATAAACAAAAGCCGGGCTAATAATACTAAACTCATACTTTAAATTCTAAAATTGACATGCCTTACTTATTTACATCTGAAAGCGTATCCGAAGGACACCCGGATAAAGTAGCTGACCAGATCAGCGACGCATTAATTGATAATTTTCTTGCTTACGATCCACAAAGCAAAGTGGCTTGCGAAACATTGGTTACAACGGGCCAGGTTGTACTGGCAGGCGAAGTAAAATCAAAAAGCTATCTCGATGTGCAGGACATTGCCCGTGACGTGATCCGCGGCATTGGCTATACAAAATCAGAATACATGTTTGAAGCTAATAGCTGCGGTATTCTTTCTGCTATTCACGAACAAAGCGCCGATATTAATCGCGGTGTTGACAGAGGAGTAAAGAATTTAAGTTTTGATGCAAAAGCAAATGCACAAGGCGCCGGAGACCAGGGAATGATGTTTGGATATGCCACCAGGGAAACAGATAACTACATGCCTTTGGCTTTGGATCTTGCTCATAAAATTTTACAGGAGCTTTCTAAAACCCGTCGTGCAGGAAAAGAATTAAAATACCTGCGTCCTGATGCAAAAAGCCAGGTGACTATTGAATATGATGATAACAATAATCCTATTCGCATAGATACAATCGTTGTTTCTACTCAGCATGATGATTTTGACAGTGATAAAAAAATGCTGGATAAGATCAGGGAAGATGTAATTAAGATCGTGATCCCAAGAGTTAAGAAGCAATGCAAACCTTCTATTCAAAAGCTTTTTAATGATAAGATCACTTATCACATCAACCCAACTGGAAAGTTTGTAATCGGCGGCCCGCATGGTGATACTGGTTTAACAGGCCGTAAGATCATTGTGGATACATATGGTGGTAAAGGTGCACATGGTGGTGGTGCATTTAGTGGTAAAGATCCAAGTAAGGTTGACCGTAGCGCTGCTTATGCTACACGTCATATTGCAAAAAACCTGGTAGCTGCAGGTGTTTGTGATGAGGTGTTGGTACAGGTTTCTTATGCAATTGGTGTTGCAAAACCATGTGGATTGTTTATCGATACTTATGGCACATCAAAAGTTGATCTGTCTGATGGAGAGATCGCAAGAAAGGTTGAAAAGATATTTGATATGCGTCCTTATGCAATTGAGCAACGTCTAAAATTGCGTAATCCTATTTATGCAGAAACAGCAGCTTATGGCCATATGGGTCGTGAACCAAAAGTGGTAACAAAAGTTTTCAATAAGGGCAAAGACAATGAGAAGAAAGTGGAAGTTGAACTATTTACCTGGGAAAAACTTGATATGGTAAATGAAGTGAAGAAAGCATTTGGAGTATAAAACCTAAAAATCAGACGATATGATCCGGAAATTATAATGATTTCCGGATTTTTTATTTACCCGGTTTTTGTCTATCCATCAGGCATCCGTTGCGTCGCACTCTTCTACTTTCTGTAATTCTATTCAACAATTTATTAAATAGCAAAACCCTATTTTTGAAAAGTGAAAAGCTTCAGAAATCAACAACGACCCAAAAAGAGTTCATTAGTTATTGGAAGAAAAGCCGTGATAGATGCTTTGCAAACCGGAATGCAACTCGACAAGATCTATCTTGATACAAAAGTGATCGGTGACCAGATACTACAGATAAAAAAACTTGCTACGCTAAATGCAGTTCCGATCAGCTATGTTCCCGTTGCTAAGTTGGATGGATTTAATGTTACCAATCATGAAGGTATCGTTGCGCAGATCGCAAAAGTTCAATATCAGAATTTACAGGATACAATTTCTTTTATTACAGAAAATGGAGAAGTTCCTTTGTTTTTGATCCTTGATGGCATTACTGATATCCGCAACATTGGTGGTATTGCAAGAACCGCTTTTTGTACCGGAGTGCATGCGATCATAATTCCAGACAAAGGGGTAGGGGCCTTGAATGAAGATGCAATACTGACCTCTGCGGGTGCATTGGAAAAGATTGCTGTTTGCCGTGTAAATAGTTTGATGAAGGCGGTTGATGAACTTCATTTGAATGGTATTAAAGTATACGCAACAGAAATGAAGGCTGATAAAGGTTTTAATGATGTTGATTTTACCGAACCGACAGCTATCGTAATGGGCAGCGAAGAGAAAGGAGTTTATCCTGCTTTACAAAAAATTTGCGATGAACAAATAAAAATACCGATGGCTGGTGGATTTGAGTCTTTCAATGTATCCGTTGCCACCGGTATTATACTCTATGAAGCAATGAAACAGCGGATAAAATAATCTTCATCCCATTTCACAAAAGTCTATGGTTAGATTCTTAATCTATTTGTTCAATACAATTTTTTGTCTTTCTATGCCAGCGGGTGTTCGTAGACAAACAATATATGTTCCCGAAGACATATTACTTCCATTCCATTCTACATGCTGAACATTTCCTTTTTCCGCAATTTTCTTATACAGTGATCTGACAAGTTTACCATTTATATCATAAATACTGAGATCATATTGACCGCTAATATCCGGAGTAAATGACAATCTTATATTTCCTGCAAAGGGATTTGGATAAGCCAATAAATTATTTTTTGAAAGGTTAGCTATCTCAACAGAACTCACTTGTTTTCCGGAATTTGCCGAAACTGGCTCTGCCTGACAATTTCCAAGATAAGCGCCTTTTGCAATAAATGCTGGTGCTGCATTGCGATCGATACAGATATTATTGCCATTAAAGCAAACAATGATTTTACTTTCCTTTTTGTTTTTGTTTCCACAAGTAAATTCAGGCAATGCTTCAAAAAGTGCTTTTGCCACCGCATATAATTTTGCACCACCATAGTTTGTCAAAATTGCTATTGTCATTTTTCTATCTGGTTGATAAAACATAACTGAACGATAGCCTGGTGCACTTCCATCATGCCCTATGAATATATCGTTTGCACTTATTTTGGTTGTTCTGAAAATACCATAGCCAAGAAAATCACCATCT
This sequence comes from Bacteroidota bacterium, assembly GCA_005882975.1. GTDB lineage: Bacteria > Bacteroidota > Bacteroidia > Chitinophagales > Chitinophagaceae > VBAS01. Next base: position 7,564 of record VBAS01000120.1, read on the forward strand.
GGATCGGAAGTTGCGGAAATTGAATTTAACATCGCATCAAGAGTAGATTGACTTGTTGCACTTCCTCCAAAAAGAGAATTTCCCCATTCAGCTAAATCTGCGATGTTAGTAACAAGGCCGCCTCCTGTAAATGCAAGCGATACAATTCCGGTAAATGGAAAGCCCGAAACGTTTGTGTAAGCATCGGGATAAACCGGTTGACCTGTTAATTGAAATACAGGATTGAATGGACTTAAGTTTTCGTGAGGTGCTGCAAGTGTTGTTCCCGAAGGTTGTGATTCACGAACAGCAAGGTATGTAGAGTTAAGATTCAAAGGTGTAAAAAACCTTTCTCTGAAATGTTGTTCAACTGATTTGCCCGTTGCTATTTCTATAATGGCGCCTAAAACAAGATAATTAGTGCTGGAATAAAGACGAACTGCACCGGGGTTATTTATTTGGTGTACAAAAGTCAACATTTCAAAGACTGTCCACACATGAGTAGGTTGAAAAGCAACTGCGATCTGAAGCATAAATTCGTCAGTGTAATTTGAATAACCACTTTCGTGTGCTAAAAGTTGGCGAATTGTTACGTGGCTATTCAACCCGGCATTAATTAAATTAAGAGGTAAAAATTTACTGACAGGATCATCGAGGCTAAACACTTTTTCATTTGCTAATTCCAAAACTAATGGTGCAGTAAAACTCTTTGTTACGCTATACATCCGGGAAAGTGTAGATGTTAAAAAGGGAGTTCCTCCGGGAAGAAGATTGTTGTTGCCATCAACATTACGTGCTGCAAAGCCAGTTGAACCCTCCCAAAAAGCAAGGCCATCTACTTTTATTGCAGCACTCATTCCTCCGACATAAGGATTTGCCGGATTGCTTTGAAAACTATCGATCACATGTTGAAGCCGCGACTGAGTTTGTGAAGAAAAGCCCTGGGCTCCTGATTGACTGGACAAGCTTGCTATAACAACAAGCAGGCAAATTACTTTTTTAACAAGAATAGGATGATTACACATAAAAATGGTTTTAGAATGTTTATAATGATGAAATATTACTTTACTTCATTTTAGCAATACTATCTGTCACCGATAGCTTACTGTTAAGATGGCTATTATCCTGACCCATCATTTTTAAGAATTTATAGTGAGAACTTATTGCTTTTAAAAGATCAAGCTTATTATACCTGATATTAAATGCTTTTGCATTTTTCTCAATAAGGACTGATATGTCGGGATATGTTGTATGCGGAAGTTTTGGATAAAGGTGATGAGCTGCATGCGAGTTAAATCCGCCAAGAAACCAATTAAAGATTTTACTTGTTGGTGCATAATCAAGTGAAGTAATTAATTGATGAGTATAATAGTCGCCAGGTAAGTTGCCATTTCCATCCCTTTCAGGAAATTGAGTTTCCATACATAAATGCGTAGCAATAAGTACATGAATAAAAAATAATGAAAGGCATATATGCATTATCACGAATGACAACAATACATCACCGGTATCATATCCGTAGATAATTGGAATTATGACCAGGAATGCGACGTATGCTATTTTCCAAAAAAATAATAACCCGAATTCTTTAGCAGAATGTTTTTTATGCTGCAGGTTGGCAACTTTTTTCCTGAACAGGTAAAAAAGATCTTTAACAAGGAACCAATGCAATGAGTAAATACAATAGACAAAAATTGCATATATATGCTGGTAGCGTTGATAGCGTTTCAAAGGATGCTGAGGTGAAAGCCTGAGAAATGGGTTATTATCAATATCTGCATCGCAGCCGTCTACATTTGGGAAAACATGATGCGAAGCATTATGACGCAATTGCCATAGATAAGCATTGGTACCCTGCAAATTGAATGTAAGATGATACACCCAACAATTAAGCCGTTTGCTTTTTGAAAAGGAACCATGGCAAGCGTCATGAGATGTATTAAATGCCAGCAGGATACCAGTGATACCTATCAATACATAATTAATAGCAAGACCTGTAAAGGATAAATGATCCAGGAGATATAAACACGAATACGATCCTGCAAACAACAGTACATAGAATATTGTTTTTACATACAATTTTCTTTTGGCTTTCTTCAACAGATCTTTCCTTTCGATCATTTCTTCCACTTCCTTGTTCAATGATTTAAAAAAGAGAGAAGAAGAGCCGGCTTGAAATTTTATTTTTTCCATAAGTTTTACTTTAGCATTTTTATTATTTAAAAAGGTCAACTTCCAGTTTCAAAATGTTTTTCTGAATATCTTTTTGAGTTGCGGGTCTTTCATTAAACGACCGTTTTATCATCTCAAGATTACCATAGCTATCTAACGTAACTGAGTTTATTCGGGTAAGTGTTCCTGTTGCTGCATTATACTCATTCCATTTACCGATATTTTCCCATGCAGGACGATAACAAACATCATGAAATAGTTTTCTCCTTGGAAATCCTGCCACGGCTACTCCCTTATCATTAAATATTCCGGGCTTGGTCATCACCCAGCTTTCACTTCCATAAATTTTTGCTTGCGGAAAAAATTTACCGAGCGCCATCATTAATGAATCACCATTCATGCGGGTGGTATCTCTGTAATCAATAGATGACCGCTGATAAGTGGCGCCACCGTAACAAGAGCCGATCACAAGTCGTGTGTCATTTGTAGTGTAGGGCGTTAACGAATTAAATGGGTCTGTAAAGGATGGATCTTTAAGTTTTTTAAAATTAACCTCATCATGGCCTATATAAAAAAGAGAATATCCTTTCTTGTACGAACCATGCGAATCAAACCAGACAGTTCCTATACTTGAATTGTACTTATTAAGGCGATGAATAATCTTTGCGCTTGCGTGTTCAGCATCCACGGCAATTATGGCAACAAAATTTTTTGGTCTCCAAAGACTCTTGATCTTTGTCCGCAATACATTGAAACGTGTTGCAGGATCAAGTCTCCCTTTTTTTCTTTTTGATACAACAAAAAAATTAAGCTTTTGCTTCTGACTTGTCAGGAGAACTGGATTTCGTCCTGGCACATCGATCTCATCTCTTATTTGTCCAAAACTTGAAATTGAAAAAATACAAATGATCAGTGCTAAGGTGGCGGTTCGTGATTTCATAACAGTTGATTTAGTTTCTAAGTCAAACTTATTTCAGCATTTGTCCGAAGAATAATTGACGACCGCCACCGCCAACCCTGACAAATTTTAAAGCCATAGAATTTTGTTAATGAAACATCAAGGCGGTGCGGTAATTACTACTATTAGTTTTGCTGATTGAAATCAAATTAGAAATCCGTAGAAAGATGTTTGACCATTACGGATTTTCCGTATTTTGAAGGAGAATGGAAGTCGCCGAACTGCAACAGATATTCTTCAACCACCTGAAAAGCGTTGTACCTGCTCATGTTTCCATTGCCGATGAGTTGTGCGATCTGCTTGGCATAAGTGCTGACAGCGCCTATCGTAGATTACGGGGTGAAAAGCCACTTACTCTTTATGAACTGAAAATAATCTGTGAAAAATATAAAATGTCACTTGACCAGGTGCTGCAGTTGCAAAATGATTCTATATTATTCCAGGCACCCGATATTAGTCAAAAGGATATACCCTTTGCGGACTATCTGCGCGGTTTACTAAGCCAATTAAAATATTTTAATTCGTTTAAGGAAAGACAAATGTTTTATCTCTGTAAGGATATGATCTATTTTCACTTTTACCTGTATCCTGAATTTGCCGCTTTTAAAACTTTTTTTTGGCTTAAAACCATTTTAAATAAACAAGAGTACAATCATAAAAAATTTTCACTGGCAGAATTTTCTTTCCCCGAATGCTTCGCGGTAGGACAAGACATGATAAAAGAATATAACAAGATACCATCAGTTGAACTTTGGAACTTTGAAAGTATTAGCAGCAGCATTAGCCAGATCCAGTATTATAAGGATTCTGGAGTGTTTAGTAATTCTGCCGATTTCGATAGGGTAGTAGACTCTTTTATTAAAACTCTTGATCACGAACAAATGCAGATTGAAAAAGGTGTAAAATTTATGCCGGGTGATTCAGAGCTGGTTTATAGGGCACCTATAAAATTTTATATAAACGAAGTTGTACTCGGCAATAATACCATTTTATTAGAGCTGAATAATAACCGGCTTGCTTTTATTACATACAATGTACTTAGTTATCTTATTGCACGAGATCCGCGGTTTACAAGTAAGGCCTTTGCAAGTTTTGATTCACTACTCAGCCGATCGCAGCTTATAAGTGTGACAGGCGAAAAAGACCGCAACAGGTTTTTTAATGCGATGCGGGATAAAGTAAATGCCTTACGGAATTAACAGTATGCTTATTGTTAACTTCGCACATCAATGAAGGAATCTAAAATTAAGATTATAGAATGTCCCCGTGATGCTATGCAGGGTTGGAAGAACTTTATTCCAACGGAAAAGAAAATCGAATATATTAATTCATTATTAAAGGTTGGATTCGATACCATTGATTTTGGAAGCTTTGTTTCGGCAAAAACAATTCCTCAAATGGCGGATACAAAAGAAGTAATTGGGAATTTGGATTTAGGAATTGGGAATACGAAGCTGTTGGCCATAGTTGCTAATACAAGAGGAGCGGAAGAAGCTTCGGTATTTGATCAAATAATCTACTTGGGTTTTCCATTTTCAGTTTCTGAAACATTTCAGCAACGAAATACAAATTCCTCAATTGAAGAATCTTTGAAAAGGGTAGAAGAGATCCAGGATGTATGCATCAATAAGGACAAAAGACTAGTTATTTATATTTCAATGGCCTTTGGAAATCCTTATGGTGATCTTTATGATGAGGATATTGTTTTTAACTGGGTTGAAAAACTTGTGGAATTGGATATCGAAATAATTTCTTTAGCGGATACGGTTGGAGTAGCTACCCCTGAACAAGTTTATGATATGACAAGTTATCTTGTTGAATCATTACCTTCTACAGAAATTGGTGTTCACCTTCATTCCACATCTGAAAACTGGCACCAGAAACTGGAGGCTGCGATAAAAGCAGGCTGTAAAAGGTTCGATGGAGCATTAAAAGGAATTGGCGGTTGTCCAATGGCAAATGATGAATTGGTTGGAAATATGAATACTGAATGGATGATCAGTTATTTTGAAAAGAATAACATAGTAACAGGGCTTGATAAAAATGCTTTGGTAGAAAGCTTAAGAATAGCAGGGGAAATTTTTATTTAATGGAGATAAAATTAACAAAGAACTCTTCCGGAGGTCATGTTTTGTCTTGTAAAAGAAATGATGGAACAGAAACATGGAGAAATGTAAGTAATTTTTTTATCACTCATGATATTTGTCACTATGCCGCTGAAACTGTTATTCCATTAAACAATGCATTTTTTGGGATGGTGGCAGCAGGAACAGATATTGAAAATTTTGATTTGCCAAAAGAGCAAAGGAATTTTCAGCTTACAGAAGAAGCCATACTAGCAGAACATTTGGTAAATCTTTTGACAATTGAAGTAACGCAAGGAAAAATGGAAAATTTTCCTGAGGTGTTTTCAGGAATTTATGAAGAGCATGTGGGAACAAAACTTTACAGGATGGTTACTGAAAATAAATTAGAAGAGATCAGGAATAAAATTACCGATCTTTTACAAAAATGGAATTTATTGGAAGAAACAAAAACGATGACGCTTTTATTTAAGGAGTAGCATGCAATTTCAATTACCCATAAATATAAAATCACCGGAGATACGAATTAATTATCGTGATAAAATTTTATTGACCGGTTCATGTTTTACTGAGCATATTGGTAATTCATTGGGTGAGCTAAAATTTTCAACTCTTCAAAACCCAAATGGTATTTTATTTGATCCGCTAAGCGTTTGCAATTCTTTAATATCGTACATTGAAAACAAACAATACAAAAAGGAAGATCTGTTTTATTTAAATGAGATCTGGAATAGCTGGGAACACCACTCAAGATTCTCAAATATCAATGCTGATGAATGTTTGAAAAACATTAATGAGTCTCAACAACAGGCCCATAATTTTTTGAAAGACGCAGATTGGTTGATCGTAACATTAGGCTCTTCTTTTTCTTATCGGTTAACAAATGAAGCAACACCAGGAGGTTTACAAGATACCGATGGGGTTGCAAATTGCCATCGAGCTCCATCACAATGGTTCAATAAACATTTGCTGACGATCGATGAAACAATTTCATTACTTGATACTACTTATCATCGGTTGAAACAATTTAATCCTTTAATCCCAGGATTAAAATAATTTTTACCATTAGCCCGGTACGACATATAAGAGATGGGGTGATAGAAAACAACAGGAGTAAAGCCAGGCTTATAGAGGCAGTGCATCACATGGTAAATAAATTTCCGGGGTTATATTATTTTCCAGCCTATGAATTGGTGATCGATGTATTAAGGGATTATCGTTTCTATGATATCGATATGGTTCATCCAAATTATCCTGCTACTGAATTTGTGATGGAGAAATTCAAAGAAGGTTTTATTGATGAACAATCTCAGCAATTAATGGAAGAAATAAAAAAAATCGTGATTGCAAGAAAACATAAGGCATTTCAACCAGAGACAAATGCGCATAAAACTTTTTTGAAAACTCA
>VBAS01000386.1:0-2876 GCA_005882975.1 Bacteroidota bacterium
CGTCAATCCATCTTTGGCAAGACCATCCACTGCAGTTACATCACCATATTTATTTCCCCAGCGAAGTTTGGGATCATAAAAAGGAACATTGCTCATACTCTCCATGCCACCGGCCACCACAATATCTGCATCGCCCAATAAAATGGATTGTGCTGCCTGTGCAATTGCTTTCATACCACTGGCGCAAACTTTATTTACCGTAGTACAATTCACTTCATTTGGCAATCCCGCAAACTTTGCAGCCTGTCTTGCAGGCGCCTGACCAAGATTAGCCTGCAGTACACAACCCATCAGTACATCTTGTATTTGTTCAGGTTTTACACCAGCTTTTTGCAATGCACCTTTAATAGCAATAGCGCCAAGCTGTGTAGCCGAAAGATCTTTTAATGAACCACCAAAACTTCCTATCGGGGTACGAACTGCGGAGATGATATAGACTTCTTTCATGAATTAATTTTTGGATGGCAAAGATAACGATTGTGTTTTTTGTCATCCTAAGCGAAGCGAAGGAATGTGCCAAGCTAATTGCTACTATTAAGCTTCGGTTGCGTCGCACTCGTTTGCTGTAACAATTCTATTCAGCATTCCGCTGTTTTATTTCCGAAAAAAGTTGCCACGACGTATATTTATGTGTTAACCACAATAAACATGAAGTTTTATTTTACTCTTATTTTATTTGTCTCTTTTTCTTCTTACGGACAAAATATTTCATTTCGAGAAATAAAATCAAGACCGAACTCAAGATATTATAAGACAACCGAGAAAACCATTATTTATCCTATAGTAGTTACCAACAATAAAAGGGTTGATAGTTTAATAAATTCTCAAATAAAAAATGATGTATTTAGCCCTGATGATGAAAAGCAAAGTATATATAAAACTCTAGATGAAAATATTAACGATTATGGCCTAATTAATCTTTCTTATGAAGTTACTTTTAAGGAAAGTGGATTACTTTCCTTTAGCATCTTTTCTGAAGGTTGCGGAGCCTATTGTTCGTCTGGAGAAACATATTTTAATTTTGATTTGAAAACAGGTAAAAAATTAGTGATCACTGACTTTATAATTGAAGATAAACTCGACAGCTTTCATAAAATAGTTTTTGCAAGTAAGGCAAAATCTCTAAGTAAATACAAGAAGACGAACTAAAATCTCTCAAGCAAGGAGCTATTGATTCAACTACGTATGATTGGGCATTAGAACAAGTCGATAGCAATTGCATTAATGATGTTAAACTTGAGGATTTTTCATTTTCAAGATTTGACCTTGAGATCAAAGACATCTGCGAATTCCCTCACGCAATAAGATCAGAAGAACCCACATTTGAGTTAAAATATACGTACGTCTCCTTATCTTCATTTCTAACACCACGATTTAAAAAGTTATTTTTAAAATAATTACCCTGCTGTTAGTATTATTCTAATTTGTTTTCCATAAATAAAAAAATACAATAAAAGCTGTCCTGAGTCTCCCGCTTAAGACGGGACAAGTTGTGACTCAGGACATTCATTTACTTTTACAAATCAACAAAACAAATAATCTGAACAATTGGAAAATATATTGTTTCTATTAATTTTAGCTTGTTTAGTATTAATGGTTATCGGTTTCATTTCACCAAAAACAAGTTTATTTTGGTACAAACATGAACGAACCAGAAAGAAGTCGGCAACGATCTATGGTCTCTTTCTAATAACATTCGTTATAATATTTGGACTTTTGATCACCGCTTAGTTTCTGTCCCCTGCTTGCAGTAGTGTTCTCATTTGTTTTCCATAAAATAAAAAAACAATAAAGCTGTCCTGAGTCTCCCCGCATAAGTCGGGACAAGTTGTGACTCAGGAAATTCATTACTTGCAATTAATTGTCAGAATGACGATGAAATTCTGGTATAAAAACTGCTTTGGTTTTCGATATTATATCAGGAAACTTTCTTTCAATTTCATATCCGTGTAAAAGTATGCTTGAAATTTTCAACACTTCACCATTCTTCAGTTCCAAATATGATATTGTAACATCATTCCAAGGACATCTTCTTGAAGTATTTTTTTCAATTACGATCTGCTGTACATCATTTTTTAAATATTTTATTGGAGCGTCACTGTCTCCAAATAAAAAAAATCGCTACCTCTTGAAAGTACCAAAGTCTTATTTTTAAAATTACGATAATGATTAATATGAAGAATAAGATTAATCCCCCCGCTCAGTAAAAAGAAAAATAACAAAACAAATATTGCTGATATGTTTATTCCAAATTTTAAGAACAAAAAGATAAGAAAAATAAAATCAAATAGCAATAACCCCTTTGTCCAATTATCCATTAATTGAAAAAAAGTTTTCTTAGCCGTTGAATAAACAAAATCCTGAGATATGAAATTAATTTTTAGATTTTTCAACCAGGTTGACTCTAATTTATATTGCGATCTGTCTATATCCTGATGAATAAAAAAATATTCGATGAACGAGAATGAAGCTTCAAGATTTATAAAACTATGAGTGTATAAATGCTTTTCATTATAATAATATAAAATAAACTTCCCGTTATAATAAAGCGCAAGCTTTAAAAACAAATCATTATCGGTTTGAAATGTTATTGAAGGATTAGTCAAGTCTACATGCAATTTTCTTCTCTCTTCTTCCCATGGAAATGAAAGAATAATAGACCTTGCATTTTCAAAATCCACTTTCTGATTGTAAACAAATTCACCAGGTTCAAAATTATGATACTGAATCTTGGCAACCATTTCTTTTCCCATATATCAAAGAAAGTCAACTTCCTATAATTTACAAATGATATTTCAGTCCCTGCTGCCGGTAGTTCTCATTGTTTTCCATAAATAAAAAAATACAATAAAAGCTGTGCTGAGTCTCCCGCATGG
>VBAS01000386.1:2883-3950 GCA_005882975.1 Bacteroidota bacterium
CATTATTTTGCTGAGACCAACAACAACCAGAAAAGAATATCTTTAATAGCACTCAATGAACCGGATATTCCCATATCGTTATCGTGTACTCATTTTTCTTTTCTCTTTAATGTTCATTACTTATCTCGACAGAATTTCTATCGGCCTCGTTGGTAAAAGGATCATTTCTGAATTCCATTTAACCAACGAACAATTTGGTTGGGTGTTGTCTGCATTTTCTTTGGCTTATGCCATTTTCGAGATCCCTACCGGAATTATGGGTGACCGCATAGGACAAAAGAAAGTTCTGATACGAATTGTTTTATGGTGGTCCTTGTTTACTGCCTTAACTGGATTTACTACCAGCCTGGTAACGCTTATCATTGTCCGCTTTCTTTTTGGAATGGGCGAAGCAGGTGCATTACCTACTATGTCGGGTGTAATATCACGTTGGTTGCCGGCAAATGAATTATCAAGAGGATTATCAGCATCGTTGATCGGGCAAACCACGGGTGCTGCAGTTGCTCCTCTCATAGTTGTTACTCTTGCTGTATCATTTGGCTGGCGCAGTACTTTTTTTGTAAATGCATTCGTAGGATTGATATGGGTACTGATCTGCTTGCGATGGTTTAAAAACAATCCTTCAGAAATGAAAGGGATAACTGAAGATGAAAAAAATTATATAGAAAAAAATCGTAGCATCACCAGCCATGGTTCAACAATTTCCTGGAAAAAAATATTGAGCAACCGTAGCATGCTGGCATTAGTAGCTTCTTTTTTTACATCTCAATGGGCTGCGTATTTCTTTATTGGTTGGTTGCCGGTGTATTTGCAACAGGGAAGACATTTTTCAGAAAACAATATGAAGTTCGTTACCTCGCTGGTGTTTGTTCCTGCTATCATCATCTGCCTGGTTGGAGGTTATATAGGTGATATCATTGTGAAGAAAAAAGGATTGAAGTTTGGTCGTCGTTCAATTGCGATGGCAGCATTAGGTCTGAACAGTATCTTATTTCTTATAGAAGCTACAACACAAAATGATACATTATTAGTTGCGTGTTTCCTTATGGGATTTGGTTGTGTACTCA
>VBAS01000387.1 GCA_005882975.1 Bacteroidota bacterium
AATTTGATTTTGAAATTTACGATGAGCGAAGTAAAGATTGGAGTAATGCAGAGGTAGAAATTTTCGTTTCTACTAACTAATAAAAAAACAATTGCCTGGCAGAGATAACAAAAAAATATAGACTTACGTTCGGCATATTACAACGGGAGCCGGCCAATTAAAATTTCTTCCTTTCTTTGCACATGTCTTCATCACACAAGATCATCATCATCACCGCTCCTTCCGGCGCTGGTAAAACTTCTATTACCAAACATTTGCTGAAAACCTTTCCTGGTAAATTGGCTTTTTCTATTTCTGCCGCTACACGCCAAAGAAGAGACTATGAAAAAGATGGCGCTGATTATTATTTTATGAGTGTGGATGATTTCAAAGAAAAGATCCAGCATAATGCATTTGTAGAATGGGAAATGGTGTATGAAGGAAAATATTATGGCACATTGGCATCCGAGATCCACCGCATCTGGGAAGAAGAAAAAGTTCCGTTGCTTGATATTGATGTGCAGGGCGCCGTTCATGTACAGCAAGAACACCGGGAACAAACTCTTTCAATTTTTATTGAGCCACCATCAGTGGATGAATTAAAAAGAAGACTCAGAAGTCGTGGCACTGAAACTCCTGAAAGCCTGGCCACTCGTGTAAATAAGGCTGCTTATGAGCTTTCCTTTAAAGATCACTTTGATAAAGTGATCGTAAATGATGATCTTGAAAAAGCCCGTAAAGAAGCGGAAGAAATTGTAAGGTTGTTTATTGAAAGCGTCGAATAGTTTATAAAGTATAATTTATTATCCAAGGTGTTTTGCTCCTTGGTCTTTACTTTGAGCAATCACTTTTATACATTATACCCCTTTACTGTAATAATTACTTAGTATTTACTTCCTATAACATCTCACTGCTTTTTCTATCTTTACTGCCCCATGTTTGAAATACGTATTGTTATATGGTTTGTGCTTACCATCCTGCTGATGGGTTTTTTTGCAGGAATTGAAATGGCGTTTTACAGCGCCAATCGTATGAGCATTGAACTGAAAAAGAAACAGGGAAGAGCCAGCGGACAAATATTGGATCAGTTCATTGATCATCCTGTATATTTTCTCGGCACTACACTGATAGGCTTTAATGTTTTTCTTGTATTCTTCGGATTACAGATAAGCAAAGTGATGGAACCATTATGGATCAGGCTTGATGTTGGTTCTGATTCTGTCCGCATAATCATAGAAATACTTTTGTCAACTTTTCTTGTCCTTGTATTTGCCGAGTTTCTGCCCCGTGCTATTTTTCGTGCAAGAGCAAATTCATTGCTGAGCAAGATGGCACAATTGATCGATATATTTTACCAGATGTTTTACCCGGTAGCCGCTGCCTGCATTGCATTGGCAAATTGGTTGCTGAAATATGTTTTCAATGTAAAAGTTGATAAGAAGAAAGAGGTGTTTGGCAAAGCAGATCTTGAACATCTTTTCCGACAAGCAAAAGAAGCAGAGGATGAAAAACAACCTTTGAACACGGAGTTTTTTGAAAATGCTCTTGAGTTACCAAGGATCAGGATACGTCAAAGCCTGGTACCTCGCAAAGAAATTGTCGGTATCGATATAAGAGAATCCATCGAGTCTTTGCGACGATTGCTTATTGAAACCAAGTTATCACGCATAGTTGTTTTTGAAGGCAACATTGATCATATTATCGGGTATGTTCACCAACTGGATATGTTCAAACGGCCGGAAACTATTCAATCTGTATTATTGCCCATTCCTGCAGTGCCGGAAAGTATGAGTGCCACCGATCTTATCAATAAGTTTACCCGTGAAAGAAAAAGTATTGCATGGGTAGTGGATGAGTTTGGCGGTACGGCCGGCATCATTACCATGGAAGATGTGCTGGAGGAAATTTTTGGAGAGATACAGGATGAATATGATGTGGAAGAGTTCGTTGAAAAACAAATTGCCGAACATGAATATATATTTTCAGGTCGCCTTGAACTTGATTATATCAATGAAAAATATGGTTTTGATTTCCCGGTAGATGAGACAGAAACGCTGTCAGGGTTTATTATCAACTATCATGAAACTATCCCGAAGCAAAAAGAAAGGATCATCATTGCTGATTACGAATTTGACATTATGAATGTAAGTGACACCCGTATTGAGATGGTGAAAGTCAAAAAACTGAAATAACGAGCTCTCCTTCCTGCTTATACCTAGCTTAACCCGTTTATCAATTTATTTTTCTACGAGTCCTTCCAGAGATTTATCTTTCGTTTTCCAAAAAAAAATTAATAATAATATGATACAAGCAAGAAAATCGATGCTTTTGCTGGCAGTCGTAATGTTTGTGGGTATTTGCAGTTTTTCGCAAAACAATCCCGCTAGCACCCAAACTGCCGCAAAACCAGATACAACAAAAAAGGCACCGCCGCCACCTGCTAAACCTACTGTGGCAGATAAAGTGAAGACCAGTAAAAAAATGGATGGTCTTTTTACTTTATACCAAGATACGGCCAATGGAAGTGTGCAGATGTATGTAAAGAAAAACCAACTTGGTAAAGAATATATTTACCAGAGTTTTTCAATGGGTGGTCCAACTTCTTTATTTCTCAATCAAAACATGATCCGTACAACATGGGTTATTAAGATCAAAAAGAATTTTGATAAGCTTGAGTTCTCCCAGGTAAATACCAACTTCTGGTATGATCCTGAAAATGCCGTAAGCAAATCAGCCAATGTAGACGTGACAGAAGCCGTTTTTTATTCACGGAGATGGATTGTTCTTAAGTGAAAAACTTGACCCGGTAAAACCATTGGTTGCTCCTGGCCCTGCTGCCGCTTTTGTATTTAATCTTGGTAATCTTAATGCCGCTAAATCGGGTTACAAAACAGTTCGTTCTTATCCGAATAATACTGATGTGATCGTTGAACTGGCTTATGATAATCCTGCTCCATTCAACCAGGGTGGAAAAGATATTACGGATGCCCGTTACAATCGTATCCGTTTTCAACATAGCTTTTTGGAAATGCCGGTTAATGATTTTCGTCCGAGACTTGATGATCCAAGAGTTGGGTATTTCTCACAGGAGATAGATAATCTTACAAGCATTAAAGTAGCAGATTATAAAGATGTGATCAATCGTTGGAATTTGGTAAAGAAAGATCCTTCTGCTGCGCTCAGCGAACCTGTTGAGCCAATTGTATGGTGGGTTGAAAACACAACACCAGTTGAATATCGCCAAACAATTGTAGAAGCC
>VBAS01000121.1 GCA_005882975.1 Bacteroidota bacterium
TTCCTACAGCACCATCACTTGAAGATACAGTTGGAGTGCCACATGCATCGGTTGCAGAAGCAGAACCAAGAGCACCATTTATATCACCTGAAGTTGGATTACAACCAAGGCTTAATGAACCACCAGTTGCACTGATCGTTGGAACAGTTACATCAGCAGTCCATGTTGCAGTACGAGAAGTAGTAGAAGTGTTTCCACAAGCATCTCTTGCAGTGAATGTTCTTGTTTGAGAACGTGAACAACCTTCGCTTCCCACACCACCATCACTGGAGGATACAGTTGGAGTGCCACATGCATCAGTTGCAGAAGCAGAACCAAGAGCACCATTTATATCACCCTGAGTTGGATTACATCCCAGGCTTAATGAACCACCAGTAGCTGTAAGAGTTGGAGCAGTTACATCAGCAGTCCATGTTGCAGTACGAGAAGTAGTAGAAGTGTTTCCACAAGCATCTCTTGCAGTGAATGTTCTTGTTTGAGAACGTGAACAACCTGTGCTACCCACAGCACCATCACTTGAAGATACAGTTGGAGTGCCACAAGCATCAGTAGCAGAAGCAGAACCAAGAGCACCATTTATATCACCCTGAGTTGGATTACATCCCAGGCTTAATGAACCACCAGTAGCAGTGATCGTTGGAGCAGTATTATCTGAAGTCCATGTTGCAGTACGAGAAGTAGTAGAAGTGTTTCCACAAGCATCTCGTGCAGTGAATGTTCTTGTTTGAGAACGAGAACAACCTTCGCTTCCCACACCACCATCACTTGAAGATACAGTTGGAGTGCCACATGCATCAGTTGCAGAAGCAGAACCCAGCGCACCATTTATATCACCCGAAGTTGGGTTGCAACCCAGGCTTAATGAACCACCAGTTGCACTGATCACTGGAGCAGTTACATCCACAACCCAGCTTATAGTTCTTGATGCAGTAGTTGTAATACCACTACATGCATCTCTTGCCGTCCATGTTCTTGTTTGTGTACGAGTGCAACCTTCACTTGATACAGAACCATCAACTGGTGTAGACAAAGTTGGACTACTGCACGCATCGGTTGCGGTTGCAGTACCCAAAGCACCATTAATAGCACCCGCAGTTGGGTTACATCCAAGATTTGCACCATTGTCAACAGAACCACCTGTAATTATTGTTGGTCCTGTATTATCTTCTGTCCAGTTAATTTGCTGACCACAAGTTGCTGCATTGCCGCAAGCATCTGTTGCTCTCCAAATTCTTGTCATTGTTCTTGAGCAACCACTACTTTGTACAGGACCATCAGCAGCAACAGGTATAACGGTACCATTGCAATTATCAGATGCAGTTGTGCCGCTTGGACCAGGAATCGTTGGGTTACAACCAAGATTTAGTGTTGGAGCACAAGTAATAACCGGAGGAGTGTGATCAAAACAAGTATTTAGGCCGAACGGTGCGATAAAATCTTTAAGCTCGGCAGTGGATGATGCTGAAGACTTTGTTTTGATGAATAAGGATTTAAAAGGTTGGGAGCCACACTCACCGGGTAAACCAGAGCCACCAATTAAAGCCGTAAGGTCAATTGCACCTTCTACCCATTGTAGTGCGGTATATTTTGTATCACCAAATGCACCATAAGGTACATTGATAGTACCAGCATTTGCTGCTGCGAATGCAGTACCAGGAGCAGGTACTACCGGGAAGTAATCATAACTGCCGGCTTCAGCACCTGGTTGCCATTGTAAATATTTTATGGTGGCAAATGACCCACCACCTGTAAATTCCAATGTTAAACTTATGTCACCAACTGTTCTACCATTAGCAGGACCTGCTGAGGTGAAACCACCACTGCCGCCAGGAATAGGACCACCAGTTCTTGAGATCTCATTTTGATAAAATTCAAAATCAATATAGCTGGTACCATTTGTTGCCAAACGGTCTCCCGAAATTGCTAACCAAATATGGTTATTTGACGGCTGAATTGCCACCCAGCCCGTTGCAACGTTGATATCATCTTTTTGAGGAGGTTTTGAACTGGTCCAATGCCAATCATTCGGATTCTGATTAAGTTTAGCTCCCTGCGTAAAAATTTCATCGTTGGTCTGATCAGAAAAGAGGTCCCTTTTTAAAAAGGAAAACTGTATCCCTGGTGCCGCTACGCCTGCATTTGTAAATATGCGGTTGATACCAGCATCTGTTCCATCAGGGGCGAGCCAATCACCATTGACACCCTGTCTTTGCAAAAAACCATCGATCGCAAAGAGTCCGGGAAAAGGTGGTAACTGCTGCATGGGTGCATTTCCTGCTTGCCCAAAAGAAAAAGTACTAACAAGGGTAGTACAGATAATGATGAAAAGCCATTGTAAATTCCATTTACAGGAAGGCTGTTCGGTTGTTGTTTTCATAAACAATTAGTGTTGTTTTTTAAGTATAAATAGGTGCTATAATCAAAGCAATAAGCCTTTCAGCGGACATTTTAAAATGTGCTTTCGAGAGGGTATAAGACAAAAAAAGCCTTCAAAAATGGGGGACTAATTGGTGGGATTTAAGAGGATGTTGGAACAAATAGCTTGCAAAATAGAAACTAAGGTAGCTTATTGTGGTTAAACTCCAAAAATTTTACTAAATTTTTTTTGAAGTAAGTCTATGTAAATCAATATCGTAAATGTACGCAGCTGAATAATGTTTAGTCATTAAATAGTCATTGTTTAACCCTTATTGAATTTTTTTTTTCTTCAGGAGTAATTCAGCAAATCGTTTACAGTTGCGAGTTTGAAGTAAGGATAACTTTTTGAAAAAACTGATTTAAATCAATAGCAATTTGAATAAAAAAAATTCTGTTAATGCATTTTTATCGTCACCATAGTTCCTTATATGAAGACTAAATTTGTTTATAATTTTTGTATGACTAAATTTTTTTTACTGCTCTTTTCATTATTTACCTTTTTCTTTTTGTCTGCACAAGAAAAGCCTGAAGGTCTTTTTATTAATTCTAAAGCTCCTGATTTTAAGGCAATAGATCAATACGGAACGGAGATCAGGTTAAAAGATGTTTTGAAAGATAGCTCTGTTGTTTTGATTTTTTACCGTGGTCAATGGTGTCCTTATTGTAATAAACAATTAAAGAAACTGGAGGATTCATTGCAATTGATAAAAGAAAAAGGTGCAAGATTGATTGCGATCACCCCCGAAAAACCTGAATACATTTCTAAAACAATTGAAAAAACACAAGCAAGCTTTCCGCTGATCTATGATAAGGATATGAAAATTATGAAAGCGTATGCAGTGGCTTTCGAAGTTGATGACAGAACTGTTTCTCGATACAAAAATGCCGATATTGATCTTGCAACCGCCAATGGTCAAAAAGAAAAAGTCTATTTACCCGTTCCTGCTGTATATATAATAAGTAAAAAGGAAGGAACTATTGTTTACCGATATTTTGATTTTGATTATAAAAAGCGGGCAAGTGTAAAGGAAATATTAGATAATCTATAATTTCTTTATTAATCGGGCCATACAAGTTTGCCGATTTTTCCATTGCCGCCGGCCAGGTAAACTGTATTGCCGAGTCTTGCATACCTGCAAACATGAAAACCTTCTTTGCTGATCGAATAAAAATTCTTGCCGCCATCAAACGAATAATCCACGCCATTTAATCCGCATGTAACGATCGTTTCTTTATTTAAAAACTCAACGCAACTTCTATAACCATGCGGAGGTGTTTTTGGACGCTCCCATGTTTTGCCTGCATTATTTGAATAAAAACAATTTTTATCGGTCAATGAATCTGCCATGAAATCTCCTCCAACAATAATTATTTTATTTGCCGAACTCTTTTTGTAATTGTCATATACTGCAACAGAATTTGTGCCTGCTGATTCTTTACCTTTTGTCATTGGTACATTAATGATCGTTTTATTATAAAACAATCTTGAATTTTTACCACCGCTTGCTATTACAATAGATCCATTATACAGCATACGTATGTTGGTACCGCTTGATGCAAAAAAAGCTTCACCACTGTCTGCAACAAATCTTTGTTCAGCCGGTAATTCATTCCATGTATTTCCTCCGTCCGTTGTTTTCGCTATAAAGAATCTTCCATCAACAGGGTCGCCGATCACCATACCATTTTTAGGATCACGAAATTCCATTGCGTCTAAAAACATTCCTTTGGTTTTATTTTCATAGACAATTTTCCATGTATTTCCTCCATCCGTTGTTTTTAAAATATTAGCCGGATGAATATTTTCAGGATCTGGGATCGCCATTATAATTGCTATATTGGCATCAAAGGCTTCAATATCTCTAAACTCATTTTTTTCAAATCCTTTTACGGTCATCCACTTCCAATTCTTTCCCGCATTGGAACTTTTCCCTACCATTCCATTACTTCCACTTACCCATACTACATTATTGTTTACAACGGATAATCCCCGAATGCTTGTTTTTACATCTGTATTAAGTATTTCAACTTTTGGTAAAGTTTTTCTTTGGGAGAAAACTGTTGCTGCGATTGCAAGTAAAAAGCATAAAATAAAAAATGACTTTGTGGTGTTATTTTTCATAGAAACGATTTAATAACAAGATAATTAATCAGTCGCGGAACTAATAATTCTGCATATATCTCTTCGATGTACCATCAGGGTAAAATTCAAGCATTGCATAGGCGGGAGCAAATTCCTGGAAACTTCCTTTCCACCAGTTCCCGCTTACAGCACCATTGCAGTAATATCTTATTCCCAAATAGTTTAATTCATCCTGTAAATGAATGTGACCACTGATGCACACTTTTATATTCGGGTAATTGTTGAATATTTTTTTTAATGCAAAAAAATCTGAATGCATCAGGTTTCGCTGAATTTTCAGATCACCATTTGCTTCTGTCTTATCAAAAAAAAGGCCTGCACAAATTGAAAGAATCGGTATATGAGATACGATACAGATGAAATTTTCTTTTGGCACCAAAGCAAGTTCAGTTTGCAGCCACACTAATTGTTCTTCATCTATTTTGCCTATGTAGCCTCCGGCAGGATTTAATTGTGTACTATCAAGAATGATAAAATGCCATTTGTCTTTTGAAAAACTAAAATACCTGTTTTTCATTTGCAAAGTTTCTACCACCCAAACCTTTCCGTATTGCCTTTCGTTTTCAGGTTTGTTTTCTTTGATGAACCAACCCCAAATATCATGATTTCCGATGCAATGATAAACGGGGAGACTGATCTCTTTTTTTAACATGGAAGTAAAGAGATCCCATTGTATTTGTGTTTTTTCTTTATCTGCTTCCAGGGAATCCCAGATCGAATCACCCCCATTGATAATAAAATCAATTTCTGGTACTAATATTTGCGCATGATGCATCGCTTTGGCAACACTTGCTTCAATGTCTTTACCTGGTTTTATGTGTATATCTGTTAAATGGGCGACCCTTATTGGTGGCTTTTTTATTTGTGTAGTGACAATAGCAGATGGGTTAGTAAGCACAACTGCACTCCGGCCCGCGGAGTTAGAAATAAAATCTCTGCGTTTCATTAAATGTTTTTTATGAAACTAAAAATTACGAAAATGAAATTAATTTTTAGAAGGCTTTTTTCTCAGCAGATTTTAATTTAGGGACAGTAAAATTATCCAAAGCGCTTTTTTCGGCTATCATTTTTTCAATGTCTTCTACCTTGCGTGGTGCAAATGCAGAAAGCAGCTCATAACCTTTTTCAGTGATCAATGCATCATCTTCAATTCGTACAGCAATACCCCACCATTTTTTATCGCAATTGCTATTTGGTGGAATATAAATCCCCGGTTCGATTGTGATGACCATATCTTTCTTTAACGTTTGTGAGAATCCACGATCATGTACATCGAGACCAATATGATGCGAAAGACCATGCGGATAATAAGTCCCCACTTCATTTTTATCTTTAATAATACCTAATGTTAAAAGTCCCTCAGCAATTATATCTCTGGCGGCTTTCGACGCATCACTCCATTTAGCTCCGTCTTTTAATATCTTAAATGCAGCTTCCTGTGCTTCGTACACAAGATTGTAAACAAGTTTTTGTTCCGGAGAAAATTTTCCATTAGCAGGAACTGTTCTTGTCACATCAGCTGTATACCCGTGATATTCTGCACCCACATCCATCAATAACATTTCAGTGCCGATCTTAGTTTTTGTGTTTTCCATATAATGCAGCACACATCCATTGGCGCCTGCCCCGACAATAGAACCATAACCAACTTCTTCAGCTCCATATTTCTTATGTACATATTCATGCAATCCCTGTACTTCCAGTTCACTCATGCCAGGATGCACGGCTTTCATTACTTCATTTTGACCACGACATGAGATCTCAACTGCCTTACGAAGCAGATCCATTTCTTCAGGAGTTTTTATTTCACGAAGCTTGCCGGTAAGATCACGGAACAATCTTGTATCATATCTTTTATCCTTTGTATAATCTGCAGGGATATTTGCTTTTGATTTGAATTGTTCTATAAGATCGGCAAGATCAGCATTGTCTCTGCTGCTGTTTGGAACATCTTCAGGAAACTCGTCAAAAATTATTTTATCAAATTTTGAAAAATCTATTTTCGTATTCTTAAAGTCTTCGCCATTGTATGCATATGAAAAACCAAGTTTTTCTTTAGCTCCATCTGTACCTAATCTTCGTCCTGTCCATTGTTCAGCTCTGGGATCTTTCTTTTGAACATAAAGTATTTCTTTATATACGGATCCATCTGTGCCTTTTTGCTCTTCTTTAAAAATTAGTAGTAATGACTGCGGCTCTTTATAACCACTGAAATAATACATGTCAGGATTCTGATGATAGAAATAATCTATGTCATTACTGAAAGTTCGTGTAGGGTAGGCCATTACAACAAACACGGAATTATCCGGCATTAGCTTACGCAATGCATCACGGCGACCCGCGTGAAATTCTTTACTTAGATAATCAGTTGGCAGATCATCTTGTGCTGATAGTGTAAGAGTGAAACCGAGAACAATTAGGATGGATAAAATATGTGGTAGATTCTTGTTCATAAAAAAAGTGGTAATTGTTATGAACTAAAATAGTTCTTTTCAATTACCACTCAATAGAAATTTTATGAATGGGATGTTAGATAAGCGGTCGATCAATCTTCATCATCTTCTTCCGTGTAAGCATCTTCGCTGCTCTTATAATGAATTTCCCATTCCTTGACAGCCGTATCCGTCAGGCATTCAATAATGTCAAACAATGGATCTTTTTTCAATTTCCATTCTGTGTCGGTTGGGTCTTCAAATTTCATAATAAATACACAATGATCTGATTCCAGTGCTACCTTGATCAGTGTGATCATTGAGTCTTCTTTTTCTTTCACCAGGTAATAACAACCTGCTTCCAGCAAATCATAAGTATACATAGCTCCTCCGCTTTTTGAATAAAATAATTTTCCTTCCTTTTCCAATAAACAAGCTGGAATGGGTAAGTAGTTTGTTAGAATTTAACGGGTAAAACTGCACTGAATGGGTTAGTCATTCATTAGGGTCAGCAGGTCAAATTTAATGGTTTTGTTTTGACACCACCAAGGCTGTATGATTAAAAATTTTTTTTGCCGAAAAATTAATTTTCCAACGGAAATCACATTGACGACGCAAAAAAATAAAAGATTGAAAAACAACGATTTTTCCATTAAGGCCAGCCCAGTCCTTTTAAAACATTAATCAGAATTAAGATAAAAATAGGGAAAGTAAATTTTAATCTTTCAGAAAATTCTGAAAACTGTATAAAACTTCATAGCAAAAAACAAAAACTGTTATATTAAAACATCCTTCTGCGAAACAGAAAAATTTTATCGCAACATATTGTACATGCAATTAGATCCATTCCTTTTCCTTTTTTGTAAATATCAAAAACGAGGTTCTTCCGGCTTGATCAGAACTTTACTTTTTACAAGGTTGTTGGCCAAAAGCACACCATAATAATGAGCAAGATTATCCTTAGAACTGGATTCAAACGACTCTGTTTGGGATGAATAGACCATTTTTTTAGTATTACGATCATAGAAATTACTCTCCCAGAAAATTTTTGTAGCAGACTCATAATATCCCTCTGTTTGAATGCGATCATACATTGTATAATAATAGAGGTCCAGGCGATCGTGATAAGGTGCGTAAGGTGTGTAAATAGTTCGGCCCGGTACATAATGCTTTTCTTTTTCTTTATTCAGAAGTACGATCGTCAGCACTGCATCAAAACCCTTAGCATCGAGGGCTTCAATAGCCTTGGCTGTATCTCCCTTTATAAAAGTACCAGGTTGAAAAACATCGCTTGCTGCAAATGCGCTATAGCCAAGGTCATTCAAATCTCCGGCCAGGTGCTTCTCCATTTTTGACTGTAATTCACGATCGTTTTCAATCAGTACACCTAGTACCAGTATCTTATTATATTTTTTGGGAGATACATTTTTATCGGTCCATGTAGTTGTTATTCTATTCGTTTGACAGGAGAATAGGATAACAGCACACACAACCCAAAGCATTCTTTTCATATACAAATTTTCTCCACTAAAATTAGTTTCCAGAGATCTGTATTAGCCTGAGAGGGGTCATTAATAGGGGAGACTTTTATCAGTATTAAAAAGCCTTCTGCGAAACAGAAGGCTTTTTGCCTGTGATCAGATGCTATACATGCAAGTATGCTTGCATTCTCGTTTCTTTTTTGTTTCGGCTTTTTTTTCTGTTTTCATCTTTTTAGTTGATGCAGAAGAAGTATCTAAAGCCGCGAATGCAATTGCAGTAACACCAGAGGCCAGGATGAGGGCAACGATAGTTTTTTTCATACCCTTTTATTTAGTTAAGAAAAGTTACTACAGTTTTTGTGCCGGGTAAGTTATTTTTTATGAATGGTGGAAAAAATTATTCACAATTTGAATCCATTTGCTCCGGGTTTTTTATTGGCCCCGGCCATTAGTACTGTTTGTCTTATTCTTGCATCTTTTGTTGAAGTTGTTTTGGCGCTGTCGATCCAAAAAAGAAACCGCTTTCTGTAGCCAGGTGGAAATGCAAGAAAATTTGCTAATACCTTTTTGTTTTTGTGTAAAGCTTTTTTCAGATCTTCTGGCAGGGAATTATTATCAGCATGATAATCGGAGTTGTTTAATATATTCCAACTTCCATTTTTTTTTGCTTCTTCAATTTTGTTTATGCCTGCAGCAGTTATCATTTTCTGTTCAATTAACTTTTCAATTCTTTGCTTATTGAGTTTGCTCCAAACACTATTCGGTTTGCGGGGAGTAAACTTCAGCATTGCTCTTTCATTGTCTAACTTTCGCGGCAAACTATCGATCCATCCAAAACATAATGCT
>VBAS01000122.1:0-10772 GCA_005882975.1 Bacteroidota bacterium
TTACAACAACCTATTCGTAAAACATTTGATATAGGCGGTGGCCGTATGGTTACCATCGAAACAGGGCGACTTGCCCGCCAGGCTGACGGTGCAGTAACCGTAAGCATTGGCAATTGTATGCTGCTGGCAACAGTAGTAGCAAACAAAGACCCGAAAGAAGGGCAGGACTTTTTTCCATTGTCAGTAGATTACCAGGAAAAATTTGCTTCTGCTGGACGTATTCCGGGTTCTTTCTTTAAACGTGAAGCAAGATTGAACGATTATGAAATACTGACCTCAAGACTTGTTGACCGTGCCTTGCGTCCATTGTTCCCGGAAGATTATTTATGCGAAGTGCAAGTTCTGGTATCACTTATCTCCAGCGACGAACAAATATTGCCGGATGCAATGGTTTGTTTAGCTGCATCGGCTGCATTGGCAGTTTCTGATATTCCCATTAAAGAAATCATCTCTGAAGTTCGTGTGGCAAGAGTGAATGGTGAATTCATAGTAAATCCTAACCGTGCTGAATTAGAAGAATCGGATCTTGAATTTATAATTGCTGCTACTGATAAAAACCTGATGATGGTGGAAGGTGAAGCACAGGAATGTAGTGAGGCTGACCTGATAAAAGCGTTGGAAGTCGCACATGATGCAATTCGCATCCAGATCAAAGCACAGGAAGAATTGCGTGATATGGTTGGTGTGAAAGGTAAAAGAGATTATAAAAAACCTGAGCATGATGATACTCTTCGTGAAAAAGTAAATGCTTTTGCAAAACAAAAAGTATATGAAATTTCAAAAGCCAAATTAAACAAGGCAGAAAGAAGTGCTAGATTTTCAGCAGTGAAGGATGAACTGATGGAACATATCAAAGCTGGTTTGAATCTTCCTGAAGGTGAAGAAATGCCTGGTAAAACAAAAAAACAAGTAAGTGCATATTATGGCGATCTGCAGTATTATGTGGTTCGTGATATGATCCTCGATGAGAAAGTTCGTTTGGATGGCCGCGGTCTTGAAGATATCCGTGCATTGGATATGGAAGTAGATGTACTGCCTTCACCGCATGGCGCAGCATTATTTACAAGAGGCGAAACTCAATCTCTAACTACTGTTACGTTGGGAACGCCATTAGATGAATTACTGGTAGAGAGTGCAGCAAAATCTTTTGATTCAAAATTTTTCTTACACTATAATTTTCCACCTTTCTCAACCGGTGAAGTAAAGATGATGAGAGGACCGGGCAGAAGAGAAGTTGGACATGGAAACCTTGCAATGCGTTCGCTGAGACAAATGATGCCAAGTGAGAATTTCGCTTACACAGTACGTGTTGTGAGTGATATCCTTGAATCAAATGGTTCTTCATCTATGGCGACAGTTTGTGCAGGCTCATTAGCATTGATGGATTCAGGAATTCCATTTCCAAAACATGTGAGTGGAATTGCAATGGGATTAATTACAAAAGATGACAAGTATGCGATTCTGAGTGATATTCTTGGTGATGAAGATCATTTAGGTGATATGGATTTTAAAGTAACTGGTACACGTGAAGGTATTTGTGGTGTGCAAATGGATATTAAAGTTGACGGGTTGAAAATGGAAGTAATGATGCAGGCATTAGAACAGGCACGTCGTGGAAGACTACATATTCTTGATGCAATGTACAAGTGTATGCCTGAAGCAAGAAGCGAAGTGAAACCACATTCACCAAGAATGGTGAAGATGTTCATCGAAAGAGAATTTATTGGAGCAGTTATCGGGCCAGGTGGAAAAGTGATTCAGGAAATGCAAAGAGTTACCGGTACTACTATCAATATTGAAGAAGTAAATAACATGGGTGAGATAAGTGTGTTTGGTGTAAACAAAGAAGGAGTGGAGAAGGCAGAAGCATGGATCAAAGGTATTGTTGCGGTTCCTGTTGTTGGTGATGTGTATGAAGCCACAGTAAAATCAATTATGCCTTTCGGAGCATTTGTTGAATTTTTACCAGGTAAGCAAGGTTTGGTACATATAAGTGAAGTAAGCTGGAAACGTCTTGAAACACTTGATGGAGTACTGAATGAAGGTGATGTGATAAAAGTGAAATTGATCGGTACTGACCCAAAATCAGGCAAGTTCAAACTTTCAAGAAAAGCATTGATCGCAAAACCGGAGAGACAAGATCGTCCGGCAGAGAATAATTAATTATAATTAGAAAAATAGCTTAACCCTGTTTTGCTTAAAGCGAGACAGGGTTTTTAATTTTGTATTGAAATGGAAT
Source organism: Bacteroidota bacterium (assembly GCA_005882975.1). GTDB lineage: Bacteria > Bacteroidota > Bacteroidia > Chitinophagales > Chitinophagaceae > VBAS01. The sequence goes on from VBAS01000122.1 coordinate 2,240, forward strand.
ATATCAAGATAACATTTGCCGATTTGCAACCAGAACAAAGGGAAATTCTGATCGCTCAACTTGCTGATGCAGGCTATGAAGGATTTGAAGAAAAAGATTCCAGTCTTGACGCATTTATAAAAAATAAAAACTTTGATAAAAGTATTTTAAAGGAAATATCATTTAAGTATCAAGCTTCTTATACAGCAGAGAAAATTGCTGAAACAAATTGGAACCAGGTTTGGGAATCAAATTTTGAACCGGTGATAGTAAATGATTATGTGGCTATTCGTGCTGATTTTCATAAACCAATTACGAATACAGAGTTTGAAATTGTAATTACTCCAAAAATGAGTTTCGGCACAGGTCATCATGCCACCACTTATATGATGATCGAACTAATGAAAGATATAGAGCTTAATGGGAAATCAGTTCTTGATTTTGGCTCCGGCACCGGCATACTTGCCATACTTGCTGAAAAAGAAGGAGCTAAGAATATTGATGCAATAGATAATGATGATTGGAGCATTGCAAATGCAGGGGAGAATTTTGAAAAAAACAACTGCATCAAAATAAATTTAAAAAAAGCATCAAATGCAGCGTCTGAAATTAAATTCGATATTATCCTGGCAAACATTAATAAAAATGTAATTATTGAAAACCTTGCTCTGCTTTCAAGGCAATTAAATAATGGCGGCCAGGTTTTACTAAGTGGACTACTCAAAGAAGACAAAGATGAAATACTAAGGATTGCTACCGAATTATACTTAAAATTCAAAAAAGAATTGATCAGGAACAATTGGATAGCCCTGCAATTTCATAATTAAAGGTGCTTAAATGGTATATTAATTTAGTGTTACGTCTCTTCTGTTTCTATTATCTTTGTGATCCAACTTTAACAAAGGCTCCATGAACGAATTTCTATTGATCGTTCTCGCATATCTTATTGGTAGTATTCCCTCATCGGTCTGGGTTAGCAAATACTTTTTTGGTATTGATATTCGTGACTACGGCAGTGGTAACGCCGGTGCTACAAATACATTCAGAACACTAGGCCCGAACTGGGGATCATTTGTGATGCTCGCAGATATGCTGAAAGGGATCATTGCCGTTAAACTTGTTTATCTCATTCCATATTATCTTGATCATGAATCGCAAATGACCAATTTGCAGATAGGTCTTGGGTTGGCAGCTGTGGTGGGTCATATATTTCCCATTTGGGCTGAATTTAGAGGGGGAAAAGGAGTTGCAACAGTTTTTGGAATGGTACTCGGTATTCAGCCAATAGTTGCTGTATGTTGTGTTGGTGTATTTTTATTAGTTCTCTATCTAACAAGATTTGTTTCCCTTAGTTCAATACTTGCCAGCCTGGCATTTCCCATATTTATTCTTGTTATTTTCAATGAAAAAGAAGATCTCTATAGAATTTTCGCAATTGCTGTTGCCCTAATGGTCCTTATTACACATCAAAAAAATATTGGACGACTTCTCCAAGGAAATGAGAGCAAGGTTCCTATTCTTAAACATAGAGATCGTCGAAGACAGCGCCGACGTAATGGTTCTGAAAGAAATAAACTCTAATTTTCATTTTCTCAAGCTTTTATCTACTTAGTTTGGTATAATCATTGAATTAATGAAAAAAACGAAACACTATGAAACGTATTCTTTCATCTTTGTTAATTGCTGCTTCATTTTTAGTTGCATGTAGCACAAATCCATTAACAAAAAAGTCGCAGCTTACTTTGTTGCCTGAATCTGAACTGCAGGCTATGGGAACCCAGCAATACCAGCAATTTTTATCTACAAGCAGAGTTATCAGCGCATCCGGTAATCGGGATGCTGAAATGGTAAGAAGAGTTGGACAGCGAATTACCCGGGCAGTAACAGAGTACTATGCACAAAACGGGATCACTGATAAATTAAATGGAGTTAACTGGGAATATAATCTTGTAGATGATAAAGCCGTTAACGCATGGTGCATGCCGGGTGGAAAAATAGTAGTGTATACTGGATTACTTCCTATCTCACAAAATGAAGCTGCATTAGCGGTAGTAATGGGACATGAAGTATCACATGCACTTCTTCAACATGGAAATCAGCGAATGAGCCAGGGACTGTTGGCGCAAGTAGGAGAAGTTGCACTTTCTGTTGCTCTTGCAAATAAACCCGCTGAAACTCAAAACTTATTTTTAGCCGCTTATGGCGCCGGTGCTACAGTTGGTGTTATGCTTCCCTTTTCTCGTAAACAAGAATTGGAAGCGGACCGATTTGGCTTGATTTGGACAGCAATGGCTGGTTATAATCCCCAGGAAGCAATTTCTCTTTGGGAGCGGATGGAAAGAGCTTCCCAAGGGCAACATCCTCCAGAATTTTTAAGTACGCACCCAAGTGAAGGAACAAGGATTGATGAACTTCAAAAATTTATGCCCGAAGCAATGAAATATTATAAACCAATGGCTAAATATTGATTATTGAGGATACTTAAAGAAATTGATTACAGTCCAGATTCCGGCTTTTTAAGAGAATAAGCCGGAATTTCTTTAGGAATCGGCGTAACGCAATAGTAATTTTCGTACATTTGTACCCCGCTAATTTATGTCGCTGAAGCCGGTCTACGAGCCGGGCGGTTTCGGAAAACCCAAAAACACCAATTTTAGGTATGTCTCAAACGCTTCTCGAAAAGCTTCAACTTGCAGACGAAAAGAATCTTTTGATCCAAGGTTTACCTTCTTCAATTGAAAAGCAGTTCAGCAAACTTTCTTTTGCAAAGAACCTTACGCCTCTTTTAAAGAGCCGTAAAATTGACTTTGCATTGGTCTTTGCCGTGAACGAAAATCAGCTTAACAGCATTTTGCAAGAGGTAATGCCCGCATTAAAACATGATTCTAAATTCTGGGTTGCTTCTCCTAAAACCAGCTCCAAAATTGTAACTGATCTAAACCGCGAATGCAGTTGGCAAAAGCTAACCGCATCTGGTTATGAATGCCTTGACCAGGTAGCATTAGATCATGTTTGGAGCGCCACTCGCTATTGTAAATGCGAATTGGTTGAAGGAATAAGGATCAGTCGCAGAGAAATGTCAGCAGTAGAGGCTTAAAAAATTTTATTGGCTAAGCAAAATAACCATGATATTTTCATGGTTATTTTTTTTATGTCTCATCTTAACGTAGAAATAAAAGCTATTGTCAATGATCCTTTTTTTATCAGGGGATATTTAGTTAAGCACAGTGCAATTTTTAAAGGAATAGATGAACAAACAGATACTTATTTTAATGTGAATACCGGCAGGTTGAAATTACGGGAAGGCAATATTGAAAATAACCTGATCTTTTATAACAGGGTTAACCAGATGGGCCCCAAAAGTTCACATTTTAATCTTGTAAAAATTGACGATGCAAAGGGGTTAAAAGAAGTGCTGGAAAGATCGTGTGGTATAAAAATGATCGTAAAGAAAAAAAGAGAGATCTATTATATCGACAATGTGAAATTCCATATAGATGAAGTTCCGGAACTTGGTTCTTTTATTGAAATAGAAGCCGGTAATATTTTAGCAGATAAAAGCGAACCGGAGTTATTGGATCAATGTAATTTTTATTTGAAGGAATTTGGAATAAAAGAAGAATATCTGGTTGCAGAATCTTACAGCGATCTGTTGATGAAAATGAAATGATACTATTTGATGATGACAGCACCCAATTTGCCCGATATCTCTCTTTCCATTTGCTTCAGGTGCTCATGGGTTTGAGTAAGAGTTCGGTATTCTTCATGAGTATGGTTCTTTTCAAGGTCTACCTGGTTTTCTAACAACATTCTTTTGATCTTTTTCAATTTAAGATAATTTAAGGCCGACTCAATTTCAATATGTGTTTTGTCTTCATCCATTTTAAGAAATGTCATTAACTCATTTTCATTCCCTACAGTTACGGATCTTATAAAATCTTCATAGCTCTGCTCAAATAACTTTTTTTGATACCCGGTCGAGCTGCTGAATTCCCGTTTCCAATGTTCACTTGCTTCGTAAGGAAAATTAAGTAATGAAACGGCAAAGGAGCTAATGGCAGGATCATCGCTATATACAAAAAGATTTTTGTTGAGAATGGTACGTTCTTTTTCTAATGCTTTTTTATATTCACTGATAAGCTTTAATACATCGGCATTATCAAACAATCCTTCATCAAGGATCTCGTCAAGCATAAACTCTGCAACGAGGCCTGTATTCCATTTTTTATTACCGTGTTCAAGCAGAACTCTGGCAAATTCTTTTTCCTGCAGCTCATCCTTAAACAAAAGATTGAAAGTGGCATCGTCATAATCGGTGGCAGCGGCTTTTTGTGCATTTTCCTCATGCGATCTTGCTTCCTCAAATGGCAGCGCTTTTTCCTGCGTACTGATCTTGTTACGGATAAATTTATTTACCAATGCATGCAAACCACCTTCATCGATCTTTAATATCTCAGAGCATTGTTTGATATAATCCTGTTGTTTAGTAAAATCTTCCGCCTTATTGATCTTTGAGATTGTTTCAGCAATGCTATTTACAACTTCAGATTTTTTTGTAGAGTCACTACCCGCATCTTTCAATGCAACTTCCAACTGAAAAAGGATAAAATCTTTTCTATTACTTCTTACAAATTCATTGAAAGCTGAAGCGCCAACTTTATTTACATAACTATCCGGGTCTTCTTTATCCGGTATTAAAACAAGTTTTACATTCAATCCTTCTTCCAGGGCAAGATCAAGTCCGCGAAGCGCTGCTTTTATACCTGCAGCATCTCCATCATAAACGATCGTAAGATTGTTTGTATATTTTCTTATCAGCCTTAACTGATCAATTGTTAATGATGTTCCCCCTGAAGCCACTACATTTTCTATTCCTGATTGATGCAATGAAATAACATCAGTGTATCCTTCTACCAGCAAACATTCATCTGCTTTGTCAATAGCAATGCGGGCGAAATAACTTCCATAAAGTATTTTGCTTTTTACATAGATCTCATTCTCCGGAGTATTAATATATTTCGGCGCTTTATCATTTGTTTTAAGGATCCTTGCTCCAAAGCCCAAAACTTTACCGCTATGATTATGTACTGGAAAAATTATCCTGCCACGATAATTATCCATCAACTGATCGTTACGATTGGCAACAAGACCTGTTTTTAATAATAATTCTGTATTGTATTGCGCAGCGATCGCAGCTTTGGTAAAACTATCCCTTGCCTCAGGATTATACCCAAGTTGAAATTTCTTGATAATGTCTTCTCTAAAACCTCTTTCTTTCAAATAACTCAGACCGATATTCCTTCCATCTTCAGTTTCAAATAATGTTTTAGAAAAAAACTGCTGGGCAAAATTGTTAATGATATAGAGACTGTCTGCCACCTGCATTTGCTGACGTTGCTCATCAGTTGCAAAATTTTCTTCTATTTCAATTCCATATCTATTTGCCAACCAGCGAAGCGAATCAACATAACTGTATTTTTCATGTTCCATCAAAAAACTGATGGTGTTGCCGCTTTTACCACAACCAAAACATTTATAAATTTCTTTTGAAGGAGAAACCGTGAAGGAAGGTGTCCTTTCATTATGAAAAGGGCAGAGGCCCAGATAATTGGTGCCTCGTTTTTTTAATTTTACAAAGCCGCCAACCACATCGATAATATCAATGCGGCCTAAGATCTGTTGTATTGTATTTTGTGAGATCAAGGGCTGCTAAATTCGGAATAAAATAGCAATGAAAGTAACCAGGTGCATTTTTATCTATTAATTCTTTTTCAATACTAAACCATGTTCAATAACTATTGGCCATTACCTGCTTTTACGAGCAATAAGATTTGGGTAAAAAAGATCATGGGTGTAAATCATCTTCTTTGTTAAAGAAATTTTTTATGAGCCAGGTTCCCTGCAATTTGTTTAAAAATAATCTTGACTTTATGAATAAACTGACTTAAATTTATACAGATACATTTCCGCCACGGAAAATTTCGGACGGTGTTTTTTTTCACCTTTAAATTAAATCCCATGGTTACAGTTGACATCTCACAGCTCTCTGGGGAATGCAATACCTGGAGGGATTCCTTGCGTTCCTGCCGCGATGATCTAAACCAATTAAAAAAGCAACTTCAACAAACCGCAGCTCAAAATCTTACCAGGGACCAGCTGCATGACGTAGAACATTATCACAACCAGTTTCACATTCAATTGATCAATGTTCACGACCTGAAACAATCCATTAAATCTCATGATCGTCGCGTACAATTCGAAACTATCGCTAACGGTGGCCCATTAACGGAAGACACGATCGCAGAACATGAAAGGCTTTTTGAAGAATTCCAATCACTCGACAGCACTATCAAGAATCTACGTGAAGAATTTGGCGACTTTATTCATCGAACGCCATAAATAAAAAGGTTAAGAGCTCATCAGTTTATAAGTTCAACTGATAAAAATATTTATCCTGAACTTGTCTTCAGGAATAAAAACTTATCGTCCCGTCTCTTCGAAATACTCCACCTCTGAAGGACCGCTCATAAATATTTAATAACATACAGACAAGGATTGTCTTGTCTCTAAAACATTTGCCATGGCAGAATTTGATACCTCACACGTAAAAAATATTGTCTTGCTGGGCCATGCCGGCTCCGGTAAGACAACATTAGCGGAATGCATGCTCTATGAAGCGGGCATAGTTACCCGCCGCGGCAGCATAGCCGAAAGAAATACAACAGGAGATTACCACGAACTTGAACAAGAACGTGGTAATTCTATTTTTAGCAAGCTCATGCACACAAAATGGCGAGGGTATAAAATAAACGTGATCGATACTCCGGGCTATGATGATTTTGTGGGCGAAGTAATTTCTGCATTAAGAGTGGCCGATACAGGCGTTATGCTTCTAAATGCAGTAATGGGAGTAGAGGTAGGAACAGATATCATCTGGGAGTATACAGAGAAATTTAAAACGCCAATGATCTTTGCAGTAAATAAATTAGATGATGATAGTGCAGATTATGAAAGAACGGTTCGGGAAGCAAAATCACATTTTGGAAGTAAAGTTGTAGTCGTGCAATATCCATTGCAAACCGGAGCCGGTTTTCATGAAATAGTTGATGTGCTGCGAATGACGGTGTATAAATTTAAAGATACCGGTGGCAAACCAGAAAAACTTCCTATACCGGATGCTGAAAAAGCAAAGGCAGAAGAATTGCACAAAGAGTTGATAGAAGCTATAGCCAGCAATGACGAGACACTGATGGAAACATATTTTGATAAAGGAGAGCTGATGGAAGATGAAATGAAGATGGGATTAAAAAAAGCAATGATCAATCATGATCTGTTCCCATTGTTCTGTTTATCTGGTGAAAGAAATATGGGTAGTGGCCGCTTAATGGGTTTTATTGACAATGTGTGTCCCAGCGCTAATGAAATGCCGCCCCAAACAACAAGAAGCGGCGACAAAGTTTCCTGCGAAGCAAATGGCCCGGTATGTATTTTTATTTATAAGACAATTAGTGAGCCGCATGTCGGTGAATTATCTTTCTTTAAAGTTTATTCCGGTACAGTGAGAAGCGGAATGGAACTGGAAAATGAAAGTACCAATGTAACCGAAAAGATAACCCAGCTTTTTTTGGTTGAGGGAAATAAAAGAATGCCCATTCAGGAATTGGTGGCAGGCGATATAGGCGCTACGTTAAAATTAAAAAACACGCATACCAATAACACTTTACATGCAAGAGGCAAGAATTACGAATTGCCTTCGATCGAGTTTCCGTCTCCGAATATCACGGTTGCTATAGAACCTCTGAAAAAAGGTGAAGAAGAAAAACTTTCACAGGCATTGCATCAATTAAGAGAAGAAGACCCTACTTTGATCGTTGAGGTTTCTCCTGAATTAAAACAAACATTGATCCATTGCCAGGGAGATATGCATTTAGCTGTTGCAAAATGGAAAATAGAACACAGTCACAAAGTAGAAGTGAAATTTGTAAAACCAAGAATTGCTTACCGTGAAACAATTCGCAAAATGTCTGATGCAAATTATCGTCATAAAAAACAAAGTGGCGGGGCCGGACAGTTTGGTGAAGTGTATATGCGTATTGAACCATGGCATGAAGGATTGGCAGATCCAAAAGATCTGAATATACGAGGCCGGGATACTTACGATCTTGATTGGGGTGGCAAACTTGTTTTTTATAATTGTATAGTTGGCGGCGCTATTGATACAAGATTTTTACCATCCATTTTAAAAGGTGTGATGGAAAAAATGCATAATGGCCCGCTTACGGGTTCTTATGCCCGTGATATACGTGTATGTGTGTACGATGGAAAAATGCATCCTGTTGACAGCAATGACATTTCATTTAAGATAGCAGGACTGCAGGCGTTCCGCCAGGCATTTCAGCAAGCCGATCCGCAGATATTAGAACCGATCTATAAAGTGGAAGTACTTTGTCCCGATGATCTGACCGGCGCCGTAATGGGTGATCTGCAAAGTCGTCGTGCAATAGTAGAAGGTATAGATAGCGAAGGACATTTCCAGAAAGTAATTGCAAGAGTT
>VBAS01000122.1:10795-22010 GCA_005882975.1 Bacteroidota bacterium
CTTCGTTCGATCACACAGGGAAGAGCAAAATTCAAGAGTGGATTTTTAGAATATGCACCAGTTCCTTTTGAGATACAAAGAAGATTGATCGATGAACATGCTAAACAAGCGAAGGAAGAGTATGCTTGATTAGTTTTTTCTGCATTATAAGAAAGATGATCCCAATTGGGATCATCTTTTTGATTTATATAATTAGGACTGAGCCATCTCCTAAATTTGCACAATGCCAACACCCGTTATCTGTATTGGAGCTGCTTTCGTTGATGAACTGTTTCATGCAAAAGAAGAAATGATGCTGGCCACTACCAATGAAGCATCGGTAACAAAAACAGCTGGCGGCGTAAGCCGCAATATTGCACATCAATTAGCCTTGTTTGATGTAGAGGTACAACTGATCAGTGTATTTGGGGATGACAGTGATGGAGATTGGTTAAAACTTGCTTGTACAAAAGCCGGAGTTAAATTGGATGCGTCTATAACCAAACACGGTCTAACAGGGAAATATACTGGCATTTTAAATGTGGATGGTTCTTTATTCACCGCTTTTCTTTCCAATGATGCTATTAATTTGATCACACCAGAACATTTAGAAAAAAATAAAGACTTACTGAAAACTGCATCTTATTTGCTTGCAGATGCTAATATAAACATGGATACAGGGGAGTGGTTGCTTGCCTTCAGCAATGAAACAGGCATTCCGTTTATTCTCGAACCATCTTCTGTGCCTCCTGCAAGAAAATTCAAAGATGTTAACCTTAGCGGACTTCATCTTGTTACTCCAAACGAAGATGAGTTACCAGTGCTTTGTTCTGAAAAAGCTTTGTTCACTCAACACCAGATAGAAGAGTTGATCAATAAAGGAGTAAAGAATGTTTGGTTGCATAATGGTAAACTTGGTTCTGCTATTTATAATAAAGAAAGATCAATAACACTTCATGCACCCGAAATAGAAATTGTGGATTGTACCGGCGCAGGTGATGGCTCTTTATCTGGTTTTATCCTGGGTAAAACATTGGGTAAGGAAGACGTTGATTGTTTAAAACTTGCTCATACATTGTCGGCAGAAATTTTGCAAGTGAATGGCGCAATCGCTACTCACCTTGATCAGCAAAAATTGTTAAGCCTCGTTTCAAAATATTATCCTGACTAATGCATGAATACTTAGAAATAAATCCTGAAGTAAAAAAAGCATTAGCCGAAGGCAAGCCTGTTGTTGCTTTGGAGTCGACCATTATTTCTCATGGCATGCCTTATCCCAAAAATATCAATACAGCATTGGATGTTGAAAATATCGTTAGAAAGCATGGCGCTGTTCCTGCAACTATTGCAATCTTTAATGGTAAATGTCATGTTGGTTTATCAAAAGATCAATTGGAATATTTTGCTTCAACAAAAGATGTATGGAAGGTGAGTTTGCGGGATATGCCTTATGTTATCAGCAAAAAATTATATGGAGCTACAACAGTTGCTGCCACCATGCGAATTGCATCAATGGCTGGTATAAAAATATTTGTTACCGGTGGGATAGGAGGTGTACATAGAAATGCAAATGAAACGATGGACATATCTGCAGATCTTACTGAAATGGAACAAACCTCGGTTGCTGTTGTATCTGCAGGCATTAAATCAATTCTTGATATTGGATTAACCTTAGAATATTTAGAGACAAAAGGAATTCCAGTTATAACGATTGGACAAAACGAGTTTCCTAGTTTTTATTCGCGCAAAAGCGGATTCAGTTCTCCATTGCGATCAGATGATATTATTGAAATAGCAAATATGCTACATGCAAAATGGCGAATGGGATTGAATGGTGCTGTGTTAATTGCAAATCCAGTTCCTGCCGGACATGAAATAATTGCCGAAGAAATGGAAGTTCATATTCAAAAAGCATTGAATGCTGCAAAAGAAAGAAAGATCACCGGCAAAGAAGTAACTCCTTTTTTATTACAATTCATTTCAGAACATACAAAAGGTGAAAGTCTTGAAGCAAATATTGCTTTGATAAAAAACAATGCGAAAGTGGGAGCGGAGCTAGCAGTCGCTTATTCAAAATCATAACTACACTTTCTGTTCTTACCATCACTCAAATAAAAAGGGTTTAATCCTTTCGAATTAAACCCTTGAATAAATTTGACTACTCTGAATTAAGCGCCTAATGTCCAACCACCCCTGTATTGTCTTTTTACATACTGGTTAGCCTCATCAAAGTTGGTGATCTTCATATTCTTTGCATCCCACAAGAGTTTTTTACGCCCAAGCCACTTATCATTCCAACCTTTTCCATTTGGATTCTTCAATAAGAAACTGCGAAGTGCGAGGTTTCCAATTAATATGCTTTCTGTAAATGGTCCGGCATATTCAAATGGAGAACTGGTTTTCGCATTACCATAACCAGCCATACAAGCATTTACCCATTGTATATAATGACCTTCAGGAACTCTTTTGATCGTTTCAGCAGGAAGTTTTGTTTCATTCATCAATTTAGTTGGTAATAATCTTGGATTGGCACCATAACAATCCAGCAATAATTTTCCTTTTGTACCAACAAACATTACACCCCCGTCCCACTTACCAAATGCTTCTTCTGGTAAAAGCTCATCAGGTCTTTCAGGTAATAAACCTCCATCATGCCATGAAACTTTTATATTTCCTTTTCCATCGGTTCTTGGATAATTCAAATGTATGATCGATGAAGCCGGGCATGCATCCGGGTTCTGTGAATCATCCCACATTTTAGCCCAGATAGTAGCAATGCTTGCTTCAACGGAATCAGGATAAAGAATTGGAAGAATACGATAAATAGGATCCATGATATGACAAGCCATATCACCCAATGCGCCTGTACCAAAAGCCCACCAACCACGCCAATTAAATGGAAGATATGCCGGGTTAAAATCTATTTTAGGAGCAGTACCTAACCAAAGATCCCAATCAAGCTCTTTTGGTATTTCATACTGACCTGTAGGAGTGGGAATACCTTGTGGCCATACAGGTCTGTTTGTCCATGCATGTGCTGTATGCACATCACCGATCAAACCTGCCTCAAAAATTTCTTTTGCTTTTCTTACCCCATCGCCGGAACCACCCTGGTTACCCATTTGTGTAACTACTTTATATTTCTTTGCAGCTTCAGTCAACATCCTTGCTTCATAAATATCATGTGTCAATGGCTTTTGGGTGTACACATGTTTTCCTAATTGCATTGCTGCAATGGTAGCAACAGCATGTGTATGGTCGGGTGTTGAAATTGAACATGCATCAATGTTATTTTTTTCTTTCTCCAGCATCACCCGGAAATCTTTGTAATAGGTAGCATTGGGGAATGATTGCCTTGATTTCACAGATTGCCTGTCATCAACATCGCATAACGCAACGATACTTACATTAGGGCTTTTTGCAAAATTGGCAAGATCATCTTGTCCTTTACCACCTGCGCCGATACCGGCAATTCTTAGTTTATCGCTTGGCGCAATAAAACCGCGGCCAATAACATGGCGGGGTACAATGAAGAAACCTGCACCTGCTACAGCGCTGTTTTTTATAAATTTTCTTCTTGAGTTACTCATATAAAAAAATTAAATTGTTAAAAGTCAAAAATGCTCAGGCAGAAGTCTTATCAAAACTTACACATTCCTTTAATTCTTTTTCCGTGTAAGAAATTCCATATTGCTTTAATACATCATCAGGTACGCCGTTCCATTTAGTTGGAGTGTTACCCATATAACCAATATCTTTTACACCTATTTGTGAAGTATAAAATCCTGTTGCCACCATATCTCTCATTTTATTAAAAAAAGAAACTCCTTGCGCCATTTCAGGTTTTGCTTTTTGAGGATAAGCGATCTGATCGATCAATTCGATCTGTTGTTGTTGTGTGCAATCTTTAAATGAATTATTGTATTTATTCAAACATTGCATATCTAACCAGCGCAAGCCACCACGCAATGGCGTTTGATGATTGGGCATATCTTTTACTATGAACTCGATGAACTCGGGAACCTTTGCATCGGTTGCACTTCCACTTACCTCATCTTTGGGTATAATAATATCGGAAAGTATTGCAATGGTTGCCATTTCATGGTCGGTAAAAAATTTTGGCATTGCTAATATCCTTTTCTCATTTTCTATCTCGGCAGGATTGCGGTCAAGATCAAATTTTGGTTCAGCAGCCGCAACAGTTTTTTTATCATCAGGACCACAACCGGCAACAACAGCAGGCACAGCTACAGCGCCGGTAACAATAAGTTTTAAAGATTCACGTCTTTTCATAATAGAAGCCCCTCCAACCTCCCCGAAGGGGAGGCCTTAGTTTACTATGTTTAAAATTTTTTGTTTCATCAATATCTATTCATTTATTTGACTTTCCTAAGTCCCCCTTCGGGGGATTTAGGGGGCACTAAAGATTATTTTTCTTCATTTCATCAATAATATGTTCACTTGCCCTCATTGATAAAGCCAGGATCGTCCATGTAATATTCTTATCAGCTTGCGAAGTGAATGCTCCGCCATCAACTACAAAAAGATTCTTGCAATCATGTGCCTGGTTCCAACTATTCAGCGCTGAATCCTTTGCCGTACTTCCCATTCTCACGGTTCCTGCTTCATGAATGATCTCTCCGGGTTTTGCAAGACCATACTGATTTTTTTCATCATCATTGGCACCCCATGTAATAACTGCGCCCATATTATGCATGATCTCTTTAAAAGTTTCTTTCATATGCTTCGCCTGGTTCACTTCATAGTCACTCCATTTTACATTGAATTTTAAAACCGGGATGCCATACTTGTCAACAACATTCGGATCGATCTCGCAAAGATTATCTTCTCTTGGCACCGCTTCACCACGACCAGCCATGCCAACACTTGCTCCATAGAAATAGCGATAATCTTCTTTCAAAGATTTACCATAGCCGCCTGCTTCTTTCTGCACACCATTTACGGCATACTTACCATTCATGCTTTCAATACCACCCATAAATCCATAAGCAGGCTGACCCATGCCACCCCAATACTCTATATGATATCCGCGGGGAAAATCCAATTTCTTATTATCTAACCACCATGGCGAATAAACGTGCAAACCACCGACGCCATCTTCATTATATCTTTTGCGACCAAATAGCGTTGGAAGATATCCGCCAAGTGAAGCACCAGTTGAATCATGCAAATATTTTCCAACCACACCACTTGAATTTGCAAGACCATTCTGATGTCTTGCAGATTTTGAATTCAACAAAAGTCTTGAAGATTCACAGGCACCCGCAGCAACAATAACCACACGACCAGTTACCTGGTATTCCTGCATATCTTCTTTATTAATATAAGAAACTCCAGTTGCCAGCCCTTCGCTGTTTGTTAATACTTCACGAGCCATTGCATTGGCAACCACATCAACGTTGCCTGTGGCGATCGCTGGATAAATAAGAACATTAGTAGCTGAAAAATCAGCCTTTGCCATACTGCAATTGCGATTGCATTGTCCGCAAAAAAAACAAGCGTTGCGGTCAGTAGTGCTTTTTATTTTTTGAGTAAGAATAGAAAGCCGTGAAGGGATCACTCTTACCTGCGCTTGTTCGGCGGCACGTTTAATAAACAATTCATGTAAACGTGGTTTAGGTGGTGGTAGAAAAATTCCATCCGGATCATTTTCTAAACCTTCGTTTGTTCCAAATATTCCGATCAACTCATCAATTCTATCATAGTAAGGTTTGACCTCATCATAACTAATAGGCCAATCATCACCAAGTCCATCAATACTTCTTCTTTTGAAATCCTTTGGCCCAAAGCGAAGTGAAATTCTTCCCCAGTGATTTGTTCTTCCACCAAGCATCCTTGCACGCCACCATGCCCAATCAGTTCCGGGTGCCTTCGTAAAGGGTTCACCATCTATTTCCCAGCCATAATAACTTGCATCAAAGTCACCAAAGGGGCGAAGCTTGGTTGAAGCGCCGCGACGAGGACTATCCCATGGATTTTTTAATTGAGTAACATTTTTTTGCGGATCATACATGTAGCCTGCTTCGAGTAAGCAAACTTTTAATCCCGCATTTGCCAACACATAAGCAGCCATTCCACCGCCAGCTCCTGAACCCACAATTACAGCATCATATTTTTTTGATTGTTTTTTGATCTGGAGATCTCCCATTTTTTACACGATAAAGCATCACCTTGTTTATTTTTCATAAAATTTCTCCGCACATTTGCCAGCATAATTTATATATCTGCCAAACTTCTCAAACAATGAAGCGATTCGTTATCTTCTTTTAGTGATAATTAAAAAGAAAGTGTCAGTTTTCCAATGGAATTAGAAAACCGTGTTGTTAATAATCATTTGAAAAATGGATCCTTAAACAAATAGCGGAACTTTTAGCTATACGATTTTATACCAGTAATAAATTCAATCATTTTTTGGCGGCCCTGTCAATGTTTTTACCAATTAAATAACCAACAGCCGCACCAACTACAGCACCTCCAAATGCCCAAACAAAATCACCTTGCGTGGCAAAGTATAATATTGCCAGTCCAACTACTGCGCCACCAACTGCAAATACAGAACTTGCTTTTGACTTTGCTTTTGATTCTCCTGTATTGCCTGCAGTCCTGTTTTGAAATTGCTTCAGGTGCTCTTTGTGTCCCTTGCGATGATGAGGTCTTGCCATTTTTTATTTTCAATTTAGTGAATTAAATCAAAAAAGAAACTGATCTGTAAAAATCAAATCTTCCCAATCCTGTTTATCTTAGAACCTTAATCACTTAAAATAAACCATAATGAAGCTGAACCACCTTTTTAAATGTTTATTAATTCTATTATCATTTTCAGTAAGATCATATGCACAGTCGGATAGCCTTGCTGCGTTGAAACCTGAAAAGATAGTAACCAAACATACCATTAAGATAGATAACAAATCCATAAGCTATACAGCAACAGTAGGCACCCTTATTCTTAAAAATGAAAAAGATGAACCTGTTGCATCTTTTGGGTATACAGCATACACCAAAGATGGAGAAACTGATATGGGTAAACGACCTATTACCTTTTCATACAACGGCGGTCCCGGATCATCGTCTATGTGGTTACACATGGGAGTGATGGGGCCAAGAAGGGTAGTGGTAAATGATCCATCTCCAAACGGTCCTGCACCATATAAATTAGAAGATAACAATTACTCAATTCTCGATATATCAGATATTGTAATGATGGATCCGGTCGGCACCGGTTTAAGTCGTGCTGTGGGCAAAGCAAAGAACAGTGATTTTTGGGGAGTTGATGAGGATATAAAATCTGTTAGCCAGTTTATCAGGAATTATGTAAATGATAATGAACGATGGAATTCACCAAAATATTTACTGGGTGAAAGTTATGGTACATTCCGCTCCGCAGGTGTTGCTGATTATTTGCAGGATAACATCGGAATTTCAGTAAATGGAATAATATTGGTTTCAAATGTCCTGGATATTCGCCAGTTGGCTTTTAATCCCGGTGATGATCTTCCATATATTGTAAACTTTCCAACCTATGCTGCTACTTCCTGGTTTCATAATAAGATCCCCAATAAACAAGCGAATATTGATGTCTTTTTGAATGAGGTAAGAACATTTTCATTCGGTGAGTATGCGGAAGCTTTAATGAAAGGCGACCAATTAGGTGCTGATGAAAAAGAAAAAGTTTTAAATAAACTGGTTGCCTATTCAGGATTAAATAAAGAATATTGGAGTAAAGCGAATCTGCGGGTCAACGAACCTCAATTTGCCCAGGAACTTTTGCGCAGCACTGGTTTAACTGTTGGACGACTTGATTCAAGATACAAAGGCATTACACAAAACAAATTAGCAGAATATGCTTTTTATGATCCTCAGTCTTCTGATATCAGCCCTGCGTTCACTGCTGCATTCATGAGCTATTATACAACTGAATTAAAAGTAAGCAAGGATAAAAATTATAATACCGGCGCTTATGCTTTTCCTGACTTTAAATGGAATTGGAAGCATCCACGGGGTTATGGATTTTTTGGTGATGCAGCTCCTCCGAACACCACTCCTGATCTTTTAAATGCTATGTCAAATAACCCGAAAATGAAAGTACTCGTGTTGAATGGCATTTATGATCTGGCCACACCTTTTGCTGGTACTGAATATACATTTGACCATATGAATCTTGATCCAAAGATCAAAGAAAACATTACAATGAAATATTATGAAGCTGGTCATATGATGTATATCCACAATGAATCCGCTGTAAAGTTTAAAAAGGATGTGGCGGATTTTATCACCGGTGCAGAAAAAAAATCTTTCTGATAATAAAAGCCGAAACATAAGTTTCGATTTTTTTATCTGTTTGATTCACTTAGCCAGTGAAATTGCCGTTCGGTCAGCTGAAAATGACGGTTGCTTTTTCTTAAGACAACATAAAGTGAATCGTTTCTTAGTTTGCCCCTAAGCAGAACAGTGTTGCTCTCTGGTATTTCATATTTAAATGAAAGCAACAAACTTGTATCTGCAAAAGACTTTACAAATTTTAAAGAATGCTTTACCGAATCTATGGTATAGTTAAAATAAGCCCTGCCATATCGTTTTCGGAAAAGAGAGTCAGTTGTTTTGATGCTTCCATATCCTTCTTCAAAAATTATATCCTGCCAGCGAAGTGTATCAGTGATCAGCGGCGGGATAGTGTCCCTGTTTAAAACATAAGAGTCAACATTGTAAATTCCTTTGGGAATTGGTCCGTCATACTGCACGGCATGAAGCTGCTTATAATTTTCAAGAGTATTATAAAACATCCATCCTACAAAAACTCCAATGAAAACGATCTTAAGGGCAACCCTTGTTATCTTCATCCATTTTTTTTCAAACTGAACGTTATAAGTACTGCATGCATCTGCCTGTTTATTCATTAAAAAAAATGAAACAATACGTTTGTATTCGTGTGCCAGTAAAAAGAGACACATAAATACAAGCCTCATAGAAAATATTTTTACGGGAATATCATAACTCAGGTTCATCATCATCACGTTAACAAAAACACCGGTAGCCAGCATTGTTCCGAAGGTTGCAGTTCGTCTTGATAACAATAATATACCTGCCAGGATCTCCATAACACCTGAAAACACCTGGTAAGGAGTTGAATAACCCATGAACATCCATGATAAACGCATTGGTAAAAGGTCCCCAAGTGGTGTAGCTAACAAACTCGGGTTAGGAAAAGTCATCTGCAAGGCAAACAACTTAATAATGCCATATAAAAAAGCAAACAAAGCAATGTAATAGCGAACAAATAGACAAAGCCAGTAATCCGCTTTATTATAACTTTTCCGTTTGCGATCCAGTATTGACCAAATAATACAACCAACTGCAGCAAGAAATAAAAATAAACTCAACTGCGCCCATCCCCATGATGTATCCCCACTGCCTGATACCTGAACCAATTCCTCTTTGATATGAAATAATTTAGCATTCGCAAAACGAACGGCCCAATCTTCCAGGTTAGAATACCATTCAGTAAGCCATGATAATTTTATTTCATAAAGCAGGGAATCAAACCAGCTCCATGGCGACATATATAACCCAAGAAAAATAAAAAAGAAACGAAACAATATTCTTTTCCATAAAGGCCAGTTCATATCGCAGGATGGATACATGATCATAAGCAGTGATTTGCTTTTAAAGATATTGATTTCCTATTCACTAAATCAATAGTAAAATCCTTTTGAAGATATTAATCACCGCTGGTAAATTCATTAGTACTTACTAAAATAGATTTGTTATTTTCCCCGATCATTATCCTCACTTATGCCAAAACAAATTGTCCTGATATTTCTTTTGCTTTTCACTATTCATTCTTATTCGCAGGATGCTACTGTATTTAAGCCCGACTCCATAAAAAAAGAAATGACAGCAGTGCAAATAAGCAATACGATAAAGGTAGATGGACTATTAAATGAAGAAGAATGGAAACTTGCAAAACCGTCACCAAGATTTGTACAGATAGAACCACAACAAGGAATGCCCGCAAACTTTGAAACAGAAGTAAAGGTTTTATACAATCGTCAATATTTATATGTAGGTTTCATTTGTCATGATTCATTAGGTAAAAAGGCAATTCGTGCTACAGATTTCAGACGTGACTTTGGAATTCGCAGTCATGATCACGTTGCTTTGTCGTTTGATGGTTTTAATGATACAAGGAATGCAATGGCATTAATGGCAAATGCATATGGCGTTCAAAGAGACCTGCTTGTCTTCGATGATATTTTAACCGATGTAGATTGGGATGGTCTTTGGAAAGTAAGAACAACAAGATCAGATTCTGGCTGGATAGCAGAAATAGCGATACCATGGCAAACGCTTCGTTATCCAAAAACGAAAGATTCATTACAACAATGGGGGTTCAATGTTTATCGGACCAGGAGAATGAGTAATGAAATAAGTTCTTTTTCGGGTTATCCAAGAAATTTCAGCTTTACAAGAATGGCTTATGCAGGTCTTTTAAAAAACTTGCAGCCACCGCCGCCTAAACCAAATATCAGGATACAGCCATACATCCTCGGCTCTTATGATCACTATAAAAATTTTCCTCCATCAACAGAACCTGAAAAAAATAATTTCCGTGCCGGCGGAGATATTAAATGGGCCATCAATCCAAACTCTATTCTTGATGTAACTATCAATACAGATTTCGCACAGGCAGATGCGGACCGGCAAGTAAATAATGTCACGAGGTTTTCTGTTTTCTTTCCTGAACGCAGGCAATTCTTTTTAGAGAATGCATCATTGTTTGGAGTGGGAGTGAGGCCGAATGATGATGCCTCAGGAGGAGCAATGCGTATTCAACCTTTTTTTAGCAGACGAATTGGTTTGGATGATTTTGGAAATCCGATCCCCATCGATGCAGGTGGAAGGTTTGTTTATCGTTCTTTAAAGAGAAACGCAGGTGAATGGCAATGCGCCAAAGAGAATCGCCGACAACACCGGCTACAAATTTTTTTGTTGGCCGTTTCTCTGAAAATTTTGGTAAACAAAATAGAATAGGCGGATTAATGACCTATAAAAATAATTCGGATGGCACGAATACAGTTGGCGCCATCGATGGTTTTTTCAGAATGGGGGAATCACATTCATTGAATACAATGCTGGTCTATTCAAACACCAACAGTAAAGATCCAAATGAAGCAAACAAAGGTGGCTTTGCAGGTTATGCCCAATATTATTACACGAG
>VBAS01000388.1:0-2289 GCA_005882975.1 Bacteroidota bacterium
TGAAATGCTTCCTTTTCCTTCTTTATCTTTTGTCAGCATTCAATGAACCATTAGCATATCAGGATAAAAAACCGTGCACTTTAGATACCACAGGGAAATATGCTTTGGTAAATGGAATAAACATTTACTACGAAGAATACGGGACCGGCGAATCTCTGTTACTCCTACATGGTAATTCGCAATCTATCGAAGCATTTAAAATGCAGATTCCGGAATTTGCGAAGTATTATCATGTTATTGCTGTTGACACCAGGGGCCACGGAAAATCAGGTGATGACGGAAAAACATACAATTATGATTTATTCGCGGAAGACATGAATGCTCTGTTAATGCATTTAAAGATTAGTAAGACCAATATCGTAGGGTGGAGTGACGGAGGCAATACCGGGCTCATTTTAGCAATGAAACATCCTGATAAAGTAAAGAAGCTTGCCGTAATGGGAGCAAATATTTTTATTGATAGTTCTGTAGTTGATGATTGGGTTTNAAAGAGTTAAACCGGCAGCTCAAAGAAATGCAGAATGACACTACTCAATGGGCTAAAAACAGAATCGGGCGTATCAATTTATTATTGACAGAACCAAAGTATTCATTTTCCGATTTAAATAAAATTACCTGCCCGGTCTTAGTTCTTGCAGGAGAAAAAGATGTAGTTAAAGAAAGACATACAAGGAATATCGCTAAGAACATAGCTAAAGCCACTTTGATAATCGCACCGAATGAAACACATGATTTTCCTGCTGAAAACCCTGAGTCTTTTAATAAATTAATCCTTGATTTTCTAAAGGAAAATTAATTAGCGTCTATCTCTGCACAATCAAGCTATACGGCTAAATTTCCGTCCGCCGGGATCTTGCCCCACAACAAGTACAATATAAATGAATGAAGATGGTGGAATCTTTCTTTTCTTCGCAGCAACAACTGATTTTTTATTTCACGCAAAGACGCTAAGGAGCAAAAGGCGCAAACAATTTTCTTGGCGTCTTGGCGTGAAAAATTCTTTCTTCAATAGTTCTTCGCAGTAATAACTGTAAAAGTTTTAATTTTCGGAGGGCCGAATACTAACGACGACTGATAATACTGCATTATTAAAATTTATTGTATGCAAGAAAATCTGCAGGCTATAACTGATCTGCAAAAAAAAGCTTGGGATAAAGTTTCCAATGGGTGGAAGAAATGGAATGATTTTACCATGAATTTTTTAAAGCCAATGGGCGAAGCGATCATAAAAGCCCTGGATATAAAGGGTAATGATGTTGTGCTCGATATTGCTTCGGGCACCGGCGAGCCTGCGCTTTCAATTGCAGCCATTGCAAAAAATGGCCAGGTATATGCAACCGATCTGTCTGAAGAAATGCTAAGGATTGCCCGTACTTATGCTGATGAACGTGATATCAGCAATATTGAATTTAAAGCAGCAAATGTTTCTGATCTTCCTTTTACAAACAATTTTTTTGATAAGATAAGTTGCAGAATGGGTTTTATGTTTTTTCCTGATATGCAGCTGGCAGCAAATGAAATGTTCCGCGTTTGTAAAAATGGGGGTAAAGCTGCTATATGTGTATGGGCTGCACCGGAAAAAAATGATTGGTCAACTACGATGACAAAAGCTTTATCAAAACATATTGAAATGCCAAAGCCATCAACCGATGCACCGGGAATGTTTCGATGTGCGGAGCCGGGGTTTATAAAAAAATTATTTAAAAACGCCGGATTTAAAAACGTGAAAGAAGAAACAATTTCCGGCAAGATAGATTTTGAAACATCTCAAAATTATTGGTTAAACAGAACCGAAATGTCTGAGACAACTATAAGTTTATTAAACAAAGCTGATGAAGTAACAACTAATAAAATAAAAAATGATTTGTTGCAAGATTGCAACAGCAAGCTCATTGACGGAAGACTCATCATGAATTATGCAGCTATAATTATATCTGCCGAAAAATGATCCATAAATAAATGCAATTTTTTATGCCGGTGTTCAGTTCGACCGGGTCTTGCCCACAGTGTCCCCACGCATCACGACATCTGTGTTTCTTCCATCGACCATACGAACTAATCATCTTTCTTCCATAATTTTTCGCAACAACAACCGGATAATCCGACAGATTATCAATTTCCGCTAAATTCACAGAATTTAGCTGTCATAATCTAAATAAAGGATTAGTATGAAAAAACAAA
The DNA here is from genome assembly GCA_005882975.1 of Bacteroidota bacterium. GTDB lineage: Bacteria > Bacteroidota > Bacteroidia > Chitinophagales > Chitinophagaceae > VBAS01. The sequence goes on from VBAS01000388.1 coordinate 2,182, forward strand.
ACCAGTTGCTTTGTTTCATTAGTTTAATAATATTCCTATCATGCAATCAGAAAAGTAAATCTGAATTTTATCTGCCTGCTGAATGGGAAGCTCAATCAGGGGTTTTAG
>VBAS01000388.1:2347-2970 GCA_005882975.1 Bacteroidota bacterium
AGAAAAAACTTTTGGATGCAGGGGCCAATATAGATAGCATTGAATTCATGCATTCTGCAAGAGACTTCAGTTATGCCCAGCGTGATGGCATTATGTTTTTGAAAAATGAAGAAGGAAAGAAACAAATAATAGATTTTGCGTGGAATTCTTATGGTTGGTATTTCAAACCAGAGTATAAAGATTATATGGAGAATGATAAGAAAAAAAGAAAGGAATATTCGGCGATTCATTTTAATAAGTTTCCCTACCCCATTATTAATTCTGAAATGGTAAATGAGGGAGGCGCCATTGAAACAAATGGTAAAGGAACAATACTCCAGGTTGAATCAGTAAATATGCAGCGAAATCCCGGAATGAGTAAAGAGGCGCAGGAAGCTGAATTAATAAAAGTACTTCATGCAAAAAAAGTTATCTGGCTAAAAGAAGGTGCAGCTGAAGATCCATTTGGTTGGGGAACATTAATTACAAAAAATTATTTTGGTATTGGTGTTCTTGGACATCTTGATGAGTTCTGCCGGTTTGTAAATGAGAATACAATTTTGATCTCCTTTCCTGATTCTGCTGAAGCTGAGTCTGACCCGGTCAAAAAACTTACATTGGAAAGAATGAAAGTAAATTATGAT
>VBAS01000388.1:3055-5941 GCA_005882975.1 Bacteroidota bacterium
AACAAATTCTTTACGAACAAAAGAACTTCTCGCCAGGTGATACTGTCCATTTTGTTCCATCAAGCAGCTATCTTAATTTTTTAATTACAAATAAAACAGTATTTGAGGCCAAATATTGGTCGGAAGGAAAACCAGAATCTTCTAAAGCAAAAGATGAACTGGCTAAACAAATATTGCAACGGTATTTCCCGGATAAAAAAATTTACCAGATAAATACAGTCGAAACCAACCATAATGGTGGAGGTCTTCATTGCTGGACCATGCAAATACCAAAATAAATTTTCTCCCCTACTACTGCAGGTGTTTCGATAAAACAACACGACGTGGTCGGTGTACTGAGCTTGTCGAAATATCACCACCGGCCACACGAATAAAATCATTAACTTTCTGTACAAGAACTTGCGTAAAGAAACGAGTTAGCGGTAGCAGAACACTTTTGCTTTAGCATCATTATAAACTTAAAAAAATAAAATAATGCAAGCACAATTAATCACTTATCAATTAAAAGATATTTCTCAAGCCGAATATCTTAAGCAAATGGTTGAACCAGACGCACCCATTTTAGCAAACGTAAAAGGTCTGATCTCAAAAGTTTGGTTGACTGACGAAGAAAAAAATACTTTTGGCGGCTTCTATTTGTGGGAAAACAAAACTGCAATGGAAGATTTTATGCACTCTGACCTTGTAAAAGCAGTTGTAAGCCGACCGTTCGTAAAAAATGTTTCTTCGGTTGACTTTGAAGTAAATCAAAATGCTTCATTAATTACCCGGGGACTCAAATAGGAAGTAGATATTCTATTTGTGTTGACAGAAGCACTACCCCATTGTGCTTAGTGTTCTATAAAATAAAAAATGTTCGCCAATCAGGCTTTAAGCTCTGTTACTAATTTTTTCCGATAAGTTTCACCTACCGGCAGGTATTGTTTATTGATAATGATCTTCCATTTTTCAATGAATTCAATTTTTGATTTATTAATGATAAAGGATTTATGTATCCGGGTGAAAATACCTGGAGGTAATACTTCTTCCATATTTTTCATATTTTCCAGGCTAAGTATTTTTTCTTCATTAGTATGAAAAGCAATATAATCCCGTAAAGCCTCGATATAAAGAATTGAAGAAAACGTGATACGTCGAATACGGTGACCTGATTTAATAAAAATATATTGAGGTGCTTCTGTAAGAATCTTTGGTTCTTTATGCAATCTTTCTTTTATTTTATTCACTGCGATAAGAAAACGATCATACGTAATGGGCTTTAACAGGTAATCTATGATATCATGCTCAAATCCTTCCAATGCATATTCGGGATAAGCAGTAGTGAGCACTACATGACAGTCTTTACGAATAATTTTCATCAGCTCAATACCATTCATCTCGGGCATTCGTATGTCAAGGAAAATAAGATCGACATTACCGTCCTGAACCTGCTTTAATGCTTCATTTGCCCGTGTTGTTTTCATCTGCAACTCCAATCCAGGCGTTTTACTTACATACTGAACCAGTAACTTTGTTGCCAGCGGTTCGTCATCTACTACCACACATCGTATCGGCATCTCATTCTTCATGAAGAATAGTTAAGTGAACATCAAAATAATCATCTTTATTCTGTATGATCAATAAATGTTTGCCGGGATATAGCAGGACTAATCTTCTTCTTACGTTATCAAGTCCAATTCCCGAACTTGCGTCCTTTTGTCCTTCTATTTTTTTGTTCCTGCAATGAAACAGGAATTTTTTATCGTTGTTTTCAATACTAATGATCAATTCACTATTGAGGTTACCGTGCTTAAATGCATTTTCAATAAAAGGGATCAAAAGTAAAGGAAGAATAGTTTCTTTTTCCATATTACCATTTAGCTGTAACTCTATGTGGTGAGGTTCATCATACCTGAGTTTTTGCAAATCAATATACTTTTTAATATAGTCGATCTCTTTTACCAAAGGAACTTTTTCCTCTTTTGTATATAGCATATATCTCAGTATATCTGAGAAGCCGGCAATAGCCGGTAAAGCATGTTCGGACTTATCATAAACAAGTGAATAAACATTATTCAAGCTGTTGAATAAAAAATGTGGGTTAACCTGCGAACGAAGAAAAGATAATTCAGATTGCCGGTTTTCTATCATTAGCTCTTTTGCCTGCAAAGCTTTATGTTGTGAATAGCGAATAAAGAAAAAAACAATAGCGTATAGATTGAAGCAAATCAGGAAATATGAATTTTTAAACAAATAAACATCCAGGGGTATAGGGTAATCAGCAATTAACCTGGCGCAATAAAAACGAATCACGCAAGCCGCCGTCATTCCAGGACCAAGAAGAAAAAAACAGGAATATCTTTTCTTAGGATAGAATCGAATTAATAAGAAGTAAGGAACCAGGGAGAGAAGAAACCAAAGCCCCATATCCATTAACCGCCACCAATAACCATATGATGAATTCCGCAATAATACCGCGATAGAATTACCGTCAAATTCATTAGGAAGGGCAAATGAAAAATTTACCAACAAATAAAAAAGAAAGTATCCGATTAAAAACCATCCCAGCTTCATTTTCATTCTTCAAAACTATTCTTATTTAAGCTTATTATAAAGCAACGAGAGGCTGTTGGCAGAGTGATAAAAGGTGTTTGCAGATTGTTGTCGTTTGTTTTTTTGTGATACACTTAGCTTCGGCGCATTAATCAAAAAAAATAATTATGTCACGTAAAATTATCCTGCTGTTTTTAGTTTCATTCATCCATTGCATCGTAGCGAATTGCCAGCAACAATATACCTTGATAAAAGCAGGTAAATTATTTGATGCAATACAGGGGAAAATCCTGATTAACCAGGAAATCTTAATAAATGGCAACGTGATCATGACTGTGGGGGAGAAACTTGATG
>VBAS01000388.1:5965-8578 GCA_005882975.1 Bacteroidota bacterium
ACCGTCTTGCCGGGATTAATAGAATCACATCAGCATCTTTTTTATTCGGAACCATTGAATGGGAATTTTACAGAAGAGAATGTAAAGATGATTTCTATGGAAGGTGACGCTTTGAGAACGCTTCGTGCCTTAAAGAGAGCACAGGCTTTCCTGGATGCCGGAATTACAACTGTTAAAGATCTGGGTAACTCCGGGCAATATCTTGATGTAGCTTTAAAAAAAGCAATACGTGAAGGCATTGCAGATGGTCCCAGAATAATTGCATCGGGACCTATTCTTTCTTCCTCCGGTGGTCAGTTAACAGGCCTATTAAAGAAATATGAATGGATGGCTGACGAAGAATATAGGATTATAAAAGGCATTGAAGATGCCAGGCTTGCAGTAAAGGAACACATCAATTTCGGGGTTGACCTCATTAAAATTTGCGCTGATAACAGTCCTAATAATACAAGCCTTTCATTTGATGAGATGAAGGCAATTGTAGAAACCGCTCATCGGTATAATAAAAAAGTTACAGCTCATGCAACTTCGTCAAAAGCAATCATGGAAGCCATTGATGCAGGAGTGGATGGGATAGAACACGGCTACAGTCTTACAGATTCTGCAGCAAAAATAATGGCCCGGAAAGGAATTTATTTTGTGCCAACTAATCTTACAGGGGATATGTACATGAGATTTACCGGTGTGGCAAAAACAGAAGCAGAAAAGAAGCTGGAAGGCCAACACAAAATACTGATGATGGCAATAAAAGATAGAGTGAAAATAGTTGCAGGCTCAGATCATTATACAGAATTAGGAACACCTCGTGGAGACGCACTAAAAAATGTACTGCTGGCATACTATGAAGCAGGTATGAAGCCGCTCGATATTATTACTTCCTGTACAAAAACAGCAGGTGAATTTTTGTATCTTCCGCGAAAACTAGGTGTAATTGAAAAAGATGCAGTATCAGACATCATTGCTGTGGAAGGAGACCTAGAGAATGATTTCATTCATGCAATTTTCCAGGTGAAATTCATTATGAAGAATGGAAAAATTTATAAGAATATTAATTAGATGAAATATATTATAAGCATGCTGTAATTAGTATTCTTTAAAATAAAAAATGTTCGATCGTTATTCGAAGTCTGCTGCCTTTTATTTTTTTCAAAAGTGGGTTGTTCCTTATTAGTAAAAAAGACGCTTGTTGAATCAACATGCGTCTTTCTTTTTTTAATAACTTCTTTTTGTAGGTTTGCAAAATAGCATGCTTAATTTCAAAAGCAACAATCATTATTATAAATGAAACTTACTATGAACAGAAAACACAAATCCTTGTTGTCTGCTATGGCCTTTGTCGTTTTATCAGCATTACAAGTAGGCACCAGTATAGCTTTCGGGCAGCCTCCGGGCCAGGGACAAAGGGCATCCCTACCCCCCATACCTATAAAAGGCGATACCACACATACCCTTTCCAGATACTTTACACCGGCTTCTTCCGCAAAAAAAGCACCGGACGCTAAGGGATTTATTCAACGTTGGTTGGTGCTGGAACCTGTTAAGAAAGATATTGCCCGGAATAGTATATTCACTGACAGCTATCTTAGAACAACCTTTTCAACCGATAATTTTTCCAGCGATTACACTACCGTTCCTAAAAATGGCGAATCGGTAAAAGTGGGAAACCAGGAACTGAAATGGTATGCTTTGGACAGCAAGACATTTAATTTTAATTTATACCATTTTACCTACGCCATAAACAAGCCGGTATACGGCATACTTGTTTGGCTTGTCACCGTCATCGATTGCCCGGAAGAAATGAAAAATGTTCGGATGACTGCCGGATGTAATTCTGCAAGCATGTGGTGGTTGAACGGCCAGGAAGCGCTTATGCTTTCCGGTGACAGGGATATGATTGCGGATAATGTTACCTCTCAGCGTTTAACACTTAAAAAAGGAAAGAACATCATTCGCGGTGCAGTTATAAACGGACCAGGTATGGCTAATTTCTGTGTTCGCTTTTTGGATGAAAAAGGTGTCCCAATAAAAAACATCAGTATTAGTTACCAATAAAGTTTGTTACTCTATTCAAGGAATCAATTATGAAAAGAATGAAAATAACCATAGCTGCGTTGTTAGCAACACTTACAACACAAACAACAATAGCACAGGTAGGAAAACCATTTATCCATGACCCGTCAACCATCGTTGAATGTGAAGGAAAGTATTATACATTCGGCACAGGCGGTGGTGGATTAATCTCCGAAGACGGTTGGACATGGTATGGCGGTGGAGTAAGACCTGGTGGAGGAGCAGCCCCCGATGCCATCAAGATTGGCGATCGCTACCTTGTAGTATATGGAGCAACCGGTGGTGGAGGCGCACATAGGGGTGCCATTCTTACCATGTGGAATAAAACATTGGATCCAAAGTCACCTGACTTTAAATATTCAGAACCTGTTGTGGTTGCTACATCTGATGGTTATGAAGAAAATGACGCCATTGACCCCGGACTTCTTTTAGATCCAAACAGCGGACGCTTATGGATGTCATACGGTACCTATTTTGGATTCACTCGCCTTATAGAATTGGATCCAAAAACAGGAAAGCATATAGAGAGTAATAAACCAGTTG
>VBAS01000388.1:8613-9679 GCA_005882975.1 Bacteroidota bacterium
AGATTTAGTATATCATGATGGTTGGTACTACCTGCTTGCAACGCATGGTAGTTGCTGCGATGGAGCAAACTCTACTTACAATGTAGTGGTGGGCCGTTCAAAACAAATAACAGGTCCTTACATCGATAACGTCGGAAGAAGCATGTTGGAAGGTGGCGGCAAAATGGTTGCTGTTACTCGTGGAGGATTAATAGGCCCTGGCCATTTTGGACATATGATTCTTGAGAAAGGTGTTGAAAAAATGTCCTTGCATTATGAAGCAGATTTAGATCAGGGTGGTCGTAGCGTATTAGGGATTCTTCCATTACTTTGGAAAGATGGATGGCCTGTTGCAGGAGAAAAATTTAAAGAGGGTACTTATGAAATTGAATCTGTGAGAAGAGGATATGCTTTAGAGCTGGCAGTCGATTTTACAAGAATGGCTGGTGGACCTCGTGGATTTGGTGGCCAGTCCAATAATGAACCAATAAAACCCGTTCCGGCACAGGAGTTAGCAGATGTAATTAAAAACTGGCCAACAGGAAATATTAATGTGAGAATAGGTGATTACATGTTCCGTCCTCATCAGAAATGGACGATTACAGATGGTCCGGATACAACAGGATATTTAGGCGGACCCTATTATAAAATTGTACTGGCCGGAACAGATCGGGCATTAGCAGCTACAGCAGATGCTGAAGTAATAACTGTTCCAGCATTTACCGGCGCACCGGAACAATTATGGCGAATCGATCAACTGACTGATGGCACTTACAGAATAATGCCTAAGTCAGTTCCGGCTTCAGGGAAGAAGTTAGCACTGGTATCTTCCGGGGATAGCACACCGACACTTGCAGAATTTGATTTTAATAGTGACAATTCTAAATGGAATTTTAAAGCTCACTAATATATTATTTATGAAGATCCTCGTTTGTACTTAGTGTTCTATAAAATAAAAAATGTTCGAACATTATCCACCGTCCCGATAGCTATCGGAAGTATTCTCAAGCAGCTTTGGAAAAAGCTGTAAGTCTTTATTTATTATTTGCTACTTACAATTGGGGAATCATTAACGTTCTGTGTAAGA
>VBAS01000123.1 GCA_005882975.1 Bacteroidota bacterium
TCGGGTCGCCCCTACGGGGCATCGTTTAAACGGGATCAATCAGCTACTTTCAAGAATAACTTTTCAATAGCCTAACTATTTTTTGTATAATTTTTTTTTGCTCCGAAGGAGCTCCCTGTTTCTAGCGATGTTATGGGTAAAGGAAGTAGGCTCCGTAGGAGCCGCCGTTATCCAATATTATTTTATCAATTCCGCCTGCATCTTCTTAACCCTATCTTCCAATTTTTCTGAAGAAAGATCTTCCCGCATGCTATCCACTTTTATGGGAAAACAGAAAGGAGTAAAACGGGTAGGAAAAGTAAGAATGATCTTTGATCGCTGAATACGGTTTAGCATATCCCGCAATCTTGTTTCTTCCATTTGTTGGGCAAAGACTTCATTATATGCTTGTCGTAATAATAAATTATGCGGTTCATATTCATTAAAGACATTGAATAGTAAAGAGGCAGAAGCCTGGAGATGCCGGGCTTTTTTTCTTTCACCGGGCATGCCTTGAAAGATCAATCCGCCGATGGTGGCGATATCACGAAATTTTCTTTTAGCCATTTCGGTACTGTTCACGCTGCGTTGAATATCTTCAAATAAATTTTCGGGAGAAAATAATTCATACACATTTGAATCATCCACAGGTATCGGTTGATCGCTTAATAATTCAAAACCATAGTCATTCATAGCAAATGAAAAAGTAATAGAAGTGATGCGGCTGATACGGTAAGCAAGGATTGCAGCCATTGCTTCATGAACCAATCTTCCTTCAAAAGGATAAACAAATAAATGATGCCCTTCGTCCGTTTCAATTTGTTCTATCAATAATTCATTTGCTTTTGGTAAATGAGAAAGTTCTTCTTGTAATTCGAAGAGAGGCTGCAAAATTGTTAGCTCTTCAGCTTTGTTGTCAGCAGTGAGTAATGAGTTGTGAGTTTTATGTTCACTCACTATTGGCAACTCACCACTCACAGCATTCAGCGTCTCCCTCAGCTTCTTTCCCAAATTTGCACTCAATGGCATACGACCACCTTGCCAGCTTGGAACAATAGATTTTTTTGCTTTGGATTTACGAACATAAGCCGTCATATCTTTTGAAGAAACATATTCCAGTTTTCTTCCTGCTAAAGAAAAAACTTCACCGGGTGTTAAGCGACTGATAAACCATTCCTCGATCACGCCAATAAAACCACCATGCAACAATTGAACTTTCATCATCGGTTCGCTAACGATAGTGCCAATATGCAGACGATGACGCATCGCAATTCTTCTTGATGTAACCCTATATACATTATCAATTATTTCTACTTTTTTATATTCATCATATTGTTGCAAAGCATTGCCGCCTGAAATAAGATTGTGTAATATTTGTTGCCATTCATCCTTGGTTATTTCACGATAACAATAGGTCGATCTTATTTCTTCAAAAATTTCATCAGCAACAAAACCATCCGAGATCGCTAATGTGCAAAGCCATTGCATCAGTACATCATAACATAACAGCATCGGCACCCGGCTTTCGATCAATTCTTCTTTTATCGCAGATTTTAATGCGGCAGCTTCTACAAGTTCAAGAGAATGTGTTGGTAAAAAATAAATTTTACTGATGGCATCAGGTTGATGACCACTGCGACCGGCTCTTTGTAAAAAACGAGCCACACCCTTTGGTGATCCAACTTGTATCACCGTTTCTACAGGGCGAAAATCAACACCAAGATCTAGTGATGCTGTACAAACAACCGCTTTTAATTTCCCGATATGTAAATTTTCTTCCACCCATTCACGCAATTCTCTTTCAACACTTCCATGATGCAATGCAATAGCTCCGGCAAGATCAGGAGATGCATTTAAAATCTGTTGATACCAAATTTCACTCATGCCACGTGTATTAATAAATATAAGAGTGGTCTTGCTTTCATGAATGATCGGAAGGATCTTATGAACGAGCTTAATTCCAAGATGACCGGCCCATGGATATTTTTCAATCTCATCAGGAAAAATGGATTCAACTTCAATTTGTTTTTTCATTTCAGCTTTTACCATTATTCCATTTTTCTTTAAAGGAGATAAAAGCACTTCACTTGCCTCATCAAGATTTCCTATCGTGGCGCTTATGCCCCAAATAGAGAGCGGTGTCCCGATAGCTATCGGCATGTCAATAGTGAGTGAACTCAACTGTGGACTGTCGACTGTGGACTGTCGACTTCCGACTATTCGACTCAATGCCAACTCCACCTGCACACCTCTCTTACTTCCCAGCAATTCATGCCATTCATCTACCGCAATAATTTTTAAGGAAGAAAAAATTTCGGCATAACCTCTTTGACCAATTAATAAATGAAGACTTTCCGGAGTAATTATCAATACTTCCGGCATTTGTTTTTTTTGCCTTGCTCTTTCGGTGATTGAAGTATCGCCATTTCGAATTCCTATTTTCCAATTCATATTAAGTGCAGCGATCACTTCTTCCATCGCACGACCGATATCAGCGGCTAAAGCTCTAAGCGGTGTGATCCATAATAACTGAAGACCACTGTTCTTTATTTTTCTATAGTTATCGGGATGATGATTAATAAAATCAATAAGTGCACCAAGAAAAACAGAATAAGTTTTACCACAACCAGTTGGTGCATTTACCAAACCACTTTCACCATTATTAATGTGTTGCCATGTTTTTTCCTGGAAAAGAAAAGGTTGCCGGCCTTGCGCAGCCAGCATTTCTTTTATAATTATATAACCTTTACTTTCTTTTAAACCGGCCATCGTGCAATTTAATTAAGCTTTGCATCTTCTCTCTTTGTAGAAGAGAAAAGTATTTTCAAATACAGAAATATTAGGGAAATTTTATTTTCCGTAGACCTCCAGCATCTTTTTCAGATCAGCAAGTGTATTGATCTCATCAGCTTTTTTATCTTTTCTCCAACGATTGATGCGGGGAAATCGCAAAGCTACTCCAGACTTATGCCGGTTACTCGCTGCTATACCTTCAAATGCAATTTCAAAAACAAGCTCTGGCTTTACCGTTCTTACTGGCCCGAATTTTTCTAAGGAATTTCTTTTTACAAATGAATCAACTTCTGCAAATTCTTTATCCGTTAGTCCAGAATAAGCTTTTGCAAAACTTACCAGCTTGTCGTTGTCTTTTACAGCAAATGTGTAATCGGTATATAAATTACTTCTACGTCCATGACCTTTTTGTGCATAGATCATTACGGCATCAATTACCAGTGGATCGATCTTCCATTTCCACCAATCACCAACTTTGCGACCAACCTGGTACGTTGATGATCTTCGTTTCAGCATGATACCTTCTGCACCCATTTCTCTTGAACTTTCGCGGATGGCGGCCAATTGTTCCCATGAAGAAAAATTAATAACAGGAGATAATAATAACACAGGATGTTCGAGTTTGGTAATGATGTCTTCCAGCAGGATTCTTCTTTTTTCTAAAGCCCATTCCCGAATATCCTGTCCTTCATATTCCAGTATATCATAGGCAAAGAATGCGATCGGCGCATCCTGCAAATGTTTTTTTGTAACATTTTTTCTGCCGATCCTTGTTTGCAATAAAGCAAAGGGCAATGGTTTTTTATCAACACTTGGAATGATCTCTCCATCCAGCACGATTCCTTCGGGCAATAAAGTCCTTAATGAATGATACTCCGGAAATTTATCCGTCATTAATTCTTCACCACGACTCCATACGAATATTTCATTGTTACGTTTGATAAGCTGGCCGCGAATTCCATCCCATTTCCATTCAGCCTGCCATTCATTTTCCGGGCCGAGCTCATTCACATTTGAATCTACGGCATAGGCCAAATAAAATGGATAAGGTTTTGAAAAATCAATAGTAGTTGATCCTTCACCTAGTAGATCATCAAATGAAGAAGTTGACGGATCCCAGTTTCCGCTGATCCGATGTGCAATAACACTTGACTCAAGCTGTATCGTTTTTGCCAATGCATTTACGATCATTTTTTGTGATACCCCGATCCTGAAATTGGCAGTAATAAGTTTATTAAAAACAAAACGTTCATTTTTATCCATCTGCATCCAGTTACTGATAATAAAATCTTTTTTTACTTCTTCACTGGCCTTTTCCATTTTTATAAATGACTGCAGGTAGTAAGAGAGACTTTTATCAGGAATATTATCTGAAGTTGTTTCCGGTAATAATAAGGCGATAGTTTCTGCAAGATCGCCAACTGTATGATAACATTCTTCGAATAACCATGCAGGCAGATCCGCCACTTCCATGCACCATAATGATAGGAAGCCTGAACTGACCATTCTTTTTGGGCGGCGACCGCTGAATAAAGCGATCACCCAAACCTTATCCGCATTTTTTGCAGTTGCAAAATAATAAGACAGTGCTTCCAGCTTTTCATTGGTTTTGGTACTAGTACCCAACTTTGTTATTAATGCTGCAAACTCTTTCATTATGATCCTATCTCATCTTTATTTTCTTTTGTTTCTATATCTGATTTTATAGTTGATTCATCAGGCTCTTGAAAAGCCTCACCTTCAGGTAAGGTTGGTGGAGTTTCTTCTTCCTCGCCGCCGTATTCTGTTTTTACTTCAGCCGCAGATACTCCATTATCATTTAAATACTTGCTGAAGGCCGCCTGGAAACCATGTGTTACAAAAACTTTTTCTGCTCCTGTTGCTTTCACTGCATTTAATAATCCGTTCCAGTCTGCATGATCGCTTAATGGAAAACCAGCGTCTGCGTTTCGTCTTCTTACATTTCCTCTTACCTGCATCCAGCCGCTGCATACACCTACACTATAAGGAGAAAATTTTTTCATCCACGGTGTGCCATCAGCGCTTGGCGGTGCAATTATTATTTGACCTTTGAAATTTTCTTTTGGAGTTTCCGGAGTTACTCTTTCTGCGTTAGGCAGATCATAACCTGCCTCTAATAATGTTTGATGCACATTCCATACTGCACCGTGTAAAAATATTTTCAGGCCCATGTCTTTAATGCATTGCATTACTCTTTGTGCTTTACCCAAACTGTATGCGATCAACACGGATGTTTTACCAGTTGCCTGGTTTGTCGTGATCCATTCCCTGATGTTCTGGAATATCTCTTGTTGAGATCTCCATTTATAAATAGGCAGACCAAATGTCGATTCAGATATGAACACATTACATTTTACGGGTTCAAAAACACCACTGATGCCATCATCTTCTGTTTTATAATCACCACTTACCACCCATACTTCATTATTATATTCTATCCTGATCTGGGATGAACCAATAATATGCCCAGCAGGATGCAAAGAAACTTTTACTCCATTAATATATATGGGCTCATTCCATTGAATGGATTCGATCGCTACATCACCTAATCGGAGTTTCAATAAAGGCAAACTTGCCGTGTGACATAAATAACGATCACTTCCCCATCTTGCATGATCGCTGTGTGCATGCGTGATGATCGCTTTATGTACAGGTTTCCATGGATCAATATAAAAATCACCGGCGCTGCAATACAAACCTTTACTTGTAAAATCTACTAGTGCCATAACAGTAATTACAACATTGAAAATAACATGCCGGGTTATGTTTGGCCCATAATACCTTTTTCTTGTTTTGTTTGTAGAAAAAAATTCACGTTGGTTATACCATTGGGCTTTTTATTAAACTGGTTTTCGGCAAAATCTTTTTAAAAACATTTATGATCGAATTAATATCTTTTGCATGGTGTTTGTAATTTTTTCAGGAAGAAGATCTGATTATGTACCTGCCTCGAAAACTAAACGACCCGGAATTGATAGACTTGTTGGTTATTCACACCAACCGTCTTACCCAGATCATGATCCATGGTGAAACTTATATGGGCGAATATGAAGTTTGTAAGCGAACCATAGAATTACTACAAAATGAAATTATTTCCCGTAAGCCCTATTTAATGAAACCCGCATTCAGTACTGGAAAGTTTGATACACCTTCGGCATATCAGCAATAACCGTGTAAAAAAATAAATTCAGTAAAAACGAAATTTATTTTTTTATATCCAAAAACAAATTCTAAATTGAATCGTCGTTTGAATGGATTTGTTGTGAAGATCGATCTGTCCTGAAACTTTAGCCCCATCTTTTTATTTTCTATTCCATCACCCCCTTGATTATCTACATTCCCTCCCCTTGATTATTTGCCAGTCATTACACAGGCAATCGAACCTGATATTCCTCGAATAACCCCACATTGTTTTTTAGAACTCTGATTTAGGCATTGTAAACTATTGTTTATGTGTATAAGGTTTGCGGGGACGCCTTCTATATTATCATGGGGTATCAAAAGCATTATTGATAACAGGAAAGATCAATATGATCCTTACCGTGCCCGTTCTCCTGCTTTATCATTTACAATTTCACTACAACCAACCATTTTTTTTTAACCTAAAACTCTTATGTATGAAAAAGTTAAACTGCAATGTGTGCAATGATGACATTTTTAGAAAAGTATTTAGTCCGCTTGTGGGTATTGCCTGTTTTTTATTGTTTATGTTGATCAATAACAAAAGCAATGCGCAGGATCCCTCGCTTAATTGTGGTTCCGGCTGTACAGCCAAGGATATACAAATTCAAAAAGCGTATTTGGTTCAAACCAATGGCAGTGATTTTCCGGCAAACTTTTCTTGCAATGCAGGGGATGTTGTCAATGTTAAACTGGCGTTGGATCTAACTACCAGCACACCGAGGGTCGGTGTATATATTTTCGCCAATATTAGAAATTCTTCAACTAATGCAATACTTGGAGTAGTCAGCGAATGTTTTCCCACACCACTTGCCTCCACCGGCACCACTAAGGTTGTATTTTCTACAGTCGCCAATTGGAACTGCGGTATTGGTGTTAAACTTACTGATGTTTATATAGCATGGGGAACAGGTAATACAGATTTTTGCGCTGGAAGTTCAGCCCCCAGGTGTCCTGCTACAAAATCAAAGTGCTTCTTATTACCACCAGGTGAGTTTATTCCAATTGTAATTCCGGTTGGCTTGCCAGCCACTGCAACACAATGTTCAACTAATCCAGGTGGGACTACATCAGTTTTTAATTTACATAACCTTGATGCCACTATATTAAATGGTCAATCTGGAACTGTTACTTATTATACTAACTCGACTTTGACAACTGCAATTGCGCCCAATGAAAGTGCATATACTTCTGCAAGTGCAACTGTATACGCAAAGATCACCAACGGTGGCGTTTCAAGCAGTGCTATTAGTGTAACGCTGACTGTGATTCAAACCCCGAATTTGTCAATAACTAATCCTGCTGCAGTATGCTCACCAAATACAGTTAACATAACTGCTGCCGGGGTTACAGCCGGAAGTACAGGGATGGCAAACACAACGCTTAGTTATTGGACAAACGCAAATGGCACCGGATCAGTTGCAACTCCATCTGCTGTAGGTGCAGGAACCTATTATATCAAAGCGACATCGAATACAACACAGGCATGTTCAGATATTAAAGCTGTAACGGTTACAGTTAATTTAACGCCTGCAAATCCAACAGTAGGCGTAACACAACCAACCTGTGCTAATGCTAATGGTACGGTGACAGTAACTTCTCCTCTTGACGGGGGAGGCGTGGATTATGAATACAGTAATAATGGAGGAACATACCAGGATGCAGTTGCATTTACAGTGGCTGCAGGTGCAGGATACAGTATTACTGTAAGGAATAAGAATGGTCAATGCGTTTCTACCGGCGCAGCTTCCGGAACAATGGGTGCTCAGCCACAAACACCTTCCGTTCCTGCTGCAACGGTTATACAACCAACTTGTACAACTGCAACAGGAACCATCAACGTGACTGGTCCTGATGCAACAATAACATATACATTAACGGGTCCGAGTCCTGCTGTTACTACTCAATCGAATACTACGGGAAGTTTTCCAGGTCTTGCACCGGGAAGTTATGGTCTAACCGCTACAAAAAATGGATGTACCTCTGGTTCTGTTAGTAAAACGGTAAATCCACAACCGGCAGCTCCTTCGTTTACTGTTTGCCTTGTACAGCCAACACTATGCGCAAATTCCGGCAGTGTTACGGTAAATGCAACGGGTGGAAGCGGCTTTACTTATAAACTTAACAATGGAGCTCCACAGGGAAGTAATGTATTCAGCAACCTTGCTTCCGGATCGGTAACAAGTATAACAGTTACAAACAGCGACGGATGTTCAGCGGTTGTAAACTGCGCATCTCTTGTTGAAAGTTGCCCTCCCGCAGGTCGTGCTGCAAATACAACGGTAACTAGTGAATCAACTTTGTCACCAACAACTGTAAAAGCCTATCCAAATCCATTTAGTGACAGGGTAAAATTTATGGTTACATCTGCTGTTGCAGGCAATGGAAATTTAGAGATCTATAATATGATGGGACAAAAAGTGAAAACCGTTTACCAGGGATATATTGCTGCAGGTACACAAACATTCGAATTGAGTTTGCCAGGCAAACAAGTAGCAAACCTGGTTTATGTGTTAAGAGTTGGTGATAAAAAAGTGACCGGAAAAATATTACAGATGAATCAATAGACAGAAGATACTAATCAGAAATAAAGCCATCCGTCCCGATGTACATAGGGAGTTGATCGTAACGATCAGCTCCCTCTTTTTTTTATAGGCTAAAAATGTAATTATTTTTTTTCCGCAAGTTTATTTTTTGCATCATTCAGCACATTGGTCATCATAGGATCTCCATCAGTTTTAAATTTTCCCATGGTTTCAATACAGGCTGCATAGTCGCCGGCGAGATAATAGGTAACTGCGAGATTCTTTAGCACCGTTTCAAACTCCGGCACATATTCCAGGGACTTTTTATAACTGGCTATTGCATCCTGGTATTGTTTAATATCGAAATAAACGGCACCAAGGTTATTATAGGTTCGGTTATTATAAGGACTATACGCTAAGGCAGTTTTCAATTCTTTCAATGCCTCATCATAGTTCTTTAGTTCTTTATAAGCCACCCCGCTGTTCAACTCAACAGGGTTGCCGGTTATATCAATTGTAAAAAAACTATTCTTTGCGCTATTGGCTTCACTTATTGTTTCCTGGAAACGTTTTTGATCATTGTAATAGATGGCAAGTTTTAAATGATGTTCAAAATCAAATTTCTTTTTTCCCAGAAAAAGATTGAAAAGTATTAAAATCACAATCGGTACCAGTATAATTTTTTTTTCCCCCTGCATTTTTAAATTCACTGTTCCTGTTTCCTGTACATAAAGACCGAGTATGATACCACCCATCAACAGCATATAAACAGAATGCTCGATGCGTTCAACTGCAAAACTGAAAAGACTATCAACAGCCACTGCAC
>VBAS01000395.1 GCA_005882975.1 Bacteroidota bacterium
AACTAACTAACTAACTAACTAACTAACTATACTCTAACCTATACTTTCTTCTCTTACCTATTTCCGCATGCTTACCTAACTATCTACATACCTAACTAACTAACTAACTAACTAACTAACTAACTAACTATCTACCTCCCTACCTACCTACCTAACTAACTACTTATCTAACTAACTAACTATACTCTCTCCCATACTCTTTCCTCTTACCTATTCTGCGCGCTTACCTAACTACCTACCTACCTAACTAACTAACCAACCCAACTACCCCCCTACCTAACTACCTACCTACCTACCTAACTACCTCCCTACCTAACTAACTACCTACCTACCTAACTAACTACCTACCTAACTAACTAACTAACTAACTAACTAACTAACTAACAAACTATACTCTTTTCCATACCTCTTTCCTCTTACCTATTCTGCATGCTTACCTAACTACCTACCTACCTACCTACTTACCTACCTACTTACCTACCTACCTACCTAACTAACTAACTAACTAACTAACTAACTATACTCTCTCCCATACTCTTTTCTCTTACCTATTCTGCATGCTATCCTTTCCTATGTTCTGAGCAGTTAGCTATCCTTTCCTATGTTCTGAGCGGTTAGCTATCCTTTCCTATATTCTGAGTGGTTAGCTATCCTTTCCTATGTTCTGAGCGGTTAGCTATCCTTTCCTATATTCTGAGCAGTTAGCTAACTCTCTTCCTCCCCTATATCCTGAGCAGTTAGCTAACTCTCTTTTCCCATATATCCTAAGTGGTTAGCTATGTGCCCCACCTTGCTTAAAGCTATATGTTAATTTTTCGATTTTTAGTTATATGGTAGCCCCAACACCACTCCAAAACCCCCAAGAAATTTCTTTTCTACTAAACTCAATGCTGCCGATTTTTCTGTCTCTTCAGAAATATTTTAAAGTTGTTGGTTCTTGGTGCATAGTGTCTTGTAAGCTTTGCTTTCATCGATTATTGCCTTTATATACTCTTCTTCGCTTTTTTTCTTTTAATATCATGTCCAATTTTCGCGTTTTCTTAATTGCGCACCCACAACAGCACTCCAAAACTTCAAAGGAAATATGCCTAATACTAAACACAATGCTGCAAAAAATTCTGCCTCTTCAGAATTTTTAAAAAATCGCTGGTTGTCAGTGCATTGAGCCTGCAAGCAAGTTGTTCTTTATGTTTTCCCACCTTGCCGAGCCGGACCGCCTACATAGCCATATATCTATATGAGTGCATTTTTGGTTTTTGCCCTATAACTCTCTCAACCAGCCATTTTAAATTTTCTAAAAAATATGCTAAATACTAAACAAGATGCTGCGAAAAATTCTGCTTCTTCAGAAATTTTAAAAAATCGCTGGTTGTCTACGCATTAAGCCTGCCAAACATGGGTGCAACGTTGTAGAGTAGATGCGCAACGTTGCGAGGTGCGTATGCAACATTGCTAGATATGAGTACATTATATGTTTTTACCTTATAACTCTCTCAACCAGCCATTTTAAATTTTCTAAAAAATATGCTAAATACTAAACAAGATGCTGCGAAAAATTCTGCCTCTTTAGAATTTTTAAAAAATCGCTGGTTGTCAGCGTATTCAGCCTACAAGCAAGTTACTCTCTTATTTTTACATTGGTTGGGGCATCGCTTAACCAGCACTTGGAGGCCTACTTATTACAAGAAGTTCTCTTCTTGCGCAGCTAATGACAACTGAGGACAAGTCTCAAATTTTATATAGAGGTTGCCAAATGAGAGAAAAATGTCTCCTCTACCAGAATATGTAAAAATATTTTTAGAGACTCTTTGTTATTATGTTGTGCAACTATAGATGTAGGTAAGTGCTGCCTTTAATAACCAGTTGGGGCATCGCTTAACCAGCACTTAGGAGCCTACTCTACCTCACCTTTATCTTTTACACAGCTAATAACTTTTGAGGACAAGTCTTAAATTTTATATAGAGATTGCCAAATGAGAGAAAAAAGTCTTCTCTACCAGAATATATAAAAATATTTCTAGAGAAACTCTCTATAGGTAGATAGATGCTATTCTTTAAGAAGTAGTGGAAGACTCGCTTAACTAGCACAACTAGCCTCTACTCACTAAATCTAGTTAAGACTTTAGGCTTTCAATAGCCTAACTCCAAATACTACCCCACTAAAAAGTACAGCTAGTTTAAGCCCTCAAGCTTTCAACAGCCCAATCCAACCCCAATGCATTCTCATTCCCTTGTCCCATGAGTTCTAGTAGCTCCTGACACATCTTACCACACTGTATATCAGGGTTTCCACCTCCCCCAATCTTAATACTATCAATCCTTTTATTATTGGCAACCATTTTGTTGTAGAAGAGCCTGACTCTACCAAGAGAGGAAAGTTCAGTAAGGCGGGTCAGAGTGGAGGTGGAGGATGGTGGAGAGGGTTCCCAATCAGGATCATAGATACTGAACTAAAAAAAAGAAGAATAGCTAGTCAATTTTCTTATTTCTATTAGTAGTAGAAGAGTAGAGGATTCTTACCTGTCTATTCTTCAAAAAGATAAGTACCACATGGTCTGTATTCTCTTCAGGACCCAGCTTATGAGTCAAGTCCCTCTCCCAATCCCCACAGATCATGGCAATACTGCCAGACTGCCTCATACTAAGAACTCCACTGCTGATGATATCTGCCTGCTTCAAATCATCCAAAACCAACTCAACTGTCTCCTCTACCTCCTCCCACTGAAGTTCAGGGGCTTTAGAGACTGCCTTCTTGTACTTATTGTAGAGAAGAGAGGCTTTCCTGTCCCTATCAGCCAGGTCATTAAACTCCACCAGCTTAGGATAAACTCTCCATTTAGGAATCTGGATTTGAGAAAGAAACTTGTTAAAGAAACTTGTTGATGTCTTGAGTAGTTGCATTGGGGTGGTTCTGGAAGGATAGCATTGTGGTAGAGATGGTTGCTGATGATGATGACAGGAGGTATAGTTGGCGAAAGTAGTTGGTGAGGTAAAAGTGAAGTTTAAGCTCGGCGCCATGATGACTAATTACCACCTACACCTAATCTAAACTACTTAGAAGCATAAAACCTATTGCACGCTAGGTATAAAGTCAGTGAATGTTAATTCTAGACCAGAAAATAGAGTAGAACTAACAGATACCTTCAAATTTTCCCCACCATATATCCTAGGAGTCACAATCATCCATCAA